>DATJMX010000078.1 GCA_035508495.1 Candidatus Binataceae bacterium | reverse complement strand
TCGGCCAAATCTCGACGAAAAACCCGCCGCGACTCAGCAGTCAGAGCGAACTGGTCATAAAAGTGCAAACACGATCGGGAAATTTCTGGTGCCGAGGGCGGGACTTGAACCCGCATGTCCGTAAGGACGGAGGATTTTGAGTCCTCTGCGTCTGCCGTTTCGCCACCTCGGCATCGTTGGCGGCGGGCTCGGGCGACGCTTCGCGTCGTGAGCCGGAAGCGAAATTCTAGAAGATGGCGCGCTGCGCTGCAATCACGCATCCGGGGCGGGCTGTGCGCGGCAAGGATGCGCCATGCGAAGGTCGGATGATACTTGAATATTGTCGATCGAAGTCGACGGTTTGAGCCCACGATAGCCGACTCAATCGTAATCTAAACCATACTGGCTAATGCCCTACGCACTTAATTACTCACTTCATTTGTCTCACTCAACCCAGCTTGCCATTCTTATTATTGATGGAAGCTGTCGGATCTCTGAGTACTGAAGTAAAACCGCCGCCTCATTCTCTGGTCACGCGCGACGGTCTCAAGCATGCGGCCGCGAATCTTGTTCTGGCGGCTTCGTTTTTCGTTGCCGCACTGCCGGCCGCCGCCTCGTATCAGAGCAGCCTCGCCAACGGCATCTGGATCGCGGGCGCGATCGTGATGGGAGTGTTCTCGTTGATTCGGCTTCCGCCACGGACCGTGATGATCAACGCGCGCTCAATCGCAGCGACGGGCGGGATGCTCGTATTGCCGTGCCTGATGCGCCCAGGAGTGGCATCGGCGGGATTTATCGCTGCGATCGGCCTCGCGCTCGAAGGGATGGGAGTCTTCGGCACGCAGATCGCCCGGATATACATGGGGCGCAGCTTCGGTCTTCTGCCGGCGAACCGTGGAATAGTCACTCACGGTCCCTTCGCATTTGTGCGTCATCCGATTTACATGGGATGGCTCACGATGTCCGCAGGCTATGCGCTGTCTTTCCCAAGCTGGCGCAACGCGCTCCTGGTTGCGATCGCGCTGCCGTTCATGATGTGGCGAATCGACCAGGAGGAAGCGTTACTCAAAACCGATCGCGAGTTTGTGGCGTACTGCGATCGCGTGCCGTGCCGACTGGTTCCGGGACTGCTTTGAATTCTACTGGATAAACTCAGTCGGATCCCTGCGCCGCGGTCCTCCGGTCGTCAACAAATAGATACCACCGGCGATCGGGATCGTCATGAACATCGCGAACGCGAGTCCGCCGGTCACCGCGATCGCGAGTGGTTGCTGGACCTTGGCTCCCGCGCCGTATCCGAGCGCCAGCGGGAAAAGGCCTGCGGCTGTCGCCAGCGTCGTCATGATAATCGGCCGCAATCGTACCGCCGCAGCCGCGAGTAGCGCCTGCTGCGGCACATCACCTTCGGCCATCGCATGCTCTGCGTGATCGAGTAGCAAGATGCCGTTCTTCGCGGTGATCCCGACCACCATGATAATTCCCATGAATGACGAAATGTTGAGCGTCGTGCCAGTCAGGTAAAGCGCGAGCAAGCTGCCGAAGAGGCAAGAGAGGGCGCCTGCCATGCACGCGATCGCGGGACCCAGCCGCGCAAACTCCCAGACGAGTATCAGGAACATCGCAAGGATCGCGCTAACCAGCACGATCGTCAGCTCGCGAAACGCCTCGCGCTGTTGCGCATAGAGGCCGCCGAACTCGAGCGTCACGTCCGCGGGCAGCTTCAGCGTCGCCAGGCGCTGGCGCGCCTCGTTCACGCCTTTGCCAAGGTCAACGCCCTCGAGCCGCGCGGTCACATGGAGAACCGGGCGCTCGCGCTCGCGATCGATCTCGGCGCGATCGCCGCCAAACGTCGATGACGTCACAGCGGAGAGCGGAACTCGCGCTCCGGTCGGAGTTTTGAGCAGCACTTCGGAAAGCGTGCCGAGGTCCTGATGATAGTCCTCGGGATATCGCACGCGCACGTCGAGCAGCCGATCGCCGCTGAGGACGCTGGTCGCGACCGTGCCCTGGATCACCGTATCGAGCGTGCGATGGATATCTTTGGCCGTGAGGCCATAGCGCGCGGCCGCGGTTTGGTCGATTTGAAATTCCTGCAGCGGAAGGCTGATGACGATTCCGTTGAACACATCGACGACGCCGTGAATCCGCCGCAACGCTGCGGCGACCTGCTGCGCCGTCGATTGAATCACGTCGGAATTCGGTCCGAAGACTTTGACTTCAATCGGCTCGGGAACTCCCGACAGGTCGCCGATTAGGTCCTGCAACATCTGCGAAAACTCGACCTGGACGCCAGGGAGCGATTGTTGGATTCGCGCGCGGACTTCGGCGATGACCTGGTCGATGCTGCGCGCGCGGTTGGCGGCCGGCTTGAGCCGCACCGAGATATCGCCACGATTTGACTCGGTGAGGAAAAATCCGAGCTGGGTGCCTGTGCGCCGCGAATAACTCTGCACCTCCGGCGTCGAGCGCAGAATTCCTTCTATGGTTTCGAGCAGCGCGGTCGTGTCCTTGAGCGTGCTCTGCGGCGGCGTTACGTAATCGAGCACGAACGCGCCCTCATCCAGCGGCGGCAGGTAGTCGCTGCCTAGCTGATGATAGATAGCCCATCCTCCGGCTACCGAAAGAAGCGCCACCATCACCGCGAGCGAGGGGATACTCGCAAACGGCAGCATCGCCACCGAGTAAAGATGCTGGAGGACCCGGAATACGGAACCGGGGCCCCGCGGCGCGCCGCGCAAGCGTTCGAGGCTGATCTCGAGGGCGGGCGTGAAATAGAGCGCGAGCAACAGCGAGATCGCCAGGCCGCTGCCGAGCGTGGCGGCAAGCGCGCGGAAGAACGTCCCGGTAACGCCGGAGATAAAGACCAGTGGCGCGAAGACGATGATCACCGTCATCGTCGAGGCAAACAGCGGCCGGCCGAGATGATTGAGCGACGACCCGATCGCCGCGTCGGTCGGCTCGCCGTTGGCACGCGCGCGATGAATCGCTTCGATCATCACGATCGCATCGTCGATGAAAAGCCCGATCCCCGCGGCCATACCGCCCAGCGTCATCATATTGAACGTGAGCTTGGCCGCGGCCAACACGACGAACGTGATCGCGACCGTGCACGGCACGACGATCGCGGCGATCACTGCGTTGAGCGGGCTCATGGTGAAGAGCAATACGACCGCCACTGCCAGCACGAGGCCGAGTGCGATCGCGTCGCGAACGCTTTCGAACGATTCGGTGACGAGCGCCGATTGGTCGTAAGAGATCGAGAAGTTGACATCCGGATAGCGATGACTGAACTCGTCGATGATCGCGTGGGCCTGCTTTGCGATCTGTACGGTTCCGCCCTCGGGCCGCCGCGAAATCCCGACCAGCACCGCGGCGCCATGCTCGCTCGATGTGCGGATGAAATCCTCTTCGATTCCCATCTCGACGCTGCCGATATCCCGCACTCGTATCGGCTGGCCGCCGACGGCAGCGATCGGCACCGATGCGATCTGATCGGCGCGATGAAGATCGGTCGATAGCACCGTCAGCAGCATCCGGTGGGAGTCGTAAATTCGGCCGGGCGAAGCCAGCACATTCGCGTTGGCGAGGCCGTCAACGATGTCGTTGGGCGCCAGCGAATGCTGAAGCATCCGCGCCGGATCGATGCGCACGACAAACTCGCGGTTCTTGCCGCCCACCACCTCGACCCGGTAGGTGCCGTCGATCCGGTGGATGGCGGGAACCAGGTCGAAGCTGGCGATATCGGTGAGCTCGGCGAGGTTGCGGGTGTGCGAGCTCAGGCTCACGTCGAGAATCGGAAACGTCCCCGTGGTCAGCAGCAGAGTATCCGCAGTCGTTCCGTCGGGCAGGCGTGCGCGGGCTTCGTCTACCGCGGAATTCAGCAGCTGCGAGGTCAGGCTGGCGTTGGCGTTGTCGGAAAAGGTCACATCGATCTCGGCGCTGCCGCGAGTCGTCGTCGAGCGCACGAGGGATACGCCGACCACAGAATAGGCCGCCTCCTCGATCGGGCGCGTCACCGTCGCGAGCATCTGCTCGGCGGGCAGATTGCCGCTGTCCGCGAGAATTATCGCGCGATGAAAAGTGAACTCCGGAAAGACCGCACTGGGGATCTTCCGCGCCAGGATCACGCCCAGGCCCGAAAGCGCCAGGACGAGAAGGATGACGAGCGACGAGGTCTGGCGCTTCATCGCGTCCCTTGTGCGACTTCGACTCGCAGGCCGTCTGACAACGCGTAGCCCCCGGAGGTAATCACGAGCTCTCCGGCTTTGATCCCGTTCGTGATTTGCACGCGGTCACCCTCGCGGACGCCCACGGACACGTCGGTGCGTCGAGCGCGCTTGTCCGCCCCAATCGTGAACACGTGAAAATTATCTGGTCCGGGATCCTGAAACACCGCGGCCTCTGGAATCACGATCGCGTCGGGAGCACTGCGCGTCACGACATGCACCAGGACGGGAGAACCCGCTTCCAGGATGCGCTCGGAGCCGGTGAAATCGAGCCGCACCGTCGAAGTTGCGGTCGCGGTATCGAAGGTCGGAAGCCTCGCCACGATCCGTGCTGGAACCGGGCTGCCGGGCCGAAGCGGCGACAGAACCTCTGCCTGCATCCCGGCGGTCAAGGCGTGAAGCTGGCTAAGCGGCACGTTTGCCTCGACATACAGGCTGCGCGGGTCGATCAAATCGACGAGTGTGTCTAAATCGCCGACTACCTGGCCGGTCGTTACCGGGGGCTGCGAAACAATTCCCGCGTCCGGCGCGCGCACCGCAATTCCGGGGCTGTGCGTATAGCGGTGGACCGACTGCGCCAGGCGCTCGGCGTTCTCGGGCTCGATCTTCTGCGCGACGGCGAGGCCGTCTTCCGCCGCTTCGATCTCGCGATTGAGGACATAGGCAACCACCTGTCCTTTCGCGACCCAATCTCCCGTGACGAGTTTCATTCCGATCACGCGCCCGGCGGTCGGCGCGCGGATGATGACATGATGTGTAGCGACGGTCTTGCCCAGAAGCTGAAGGCGCTGCTCCATCGGTGCGACCTCAGCGCGCGCGGCACTGACCACCATGGTGGTGTTCGGTACTTCCGGGTTTTCGTTCTCGTCGCTTGAATCGGATGCCGGATGACAGGCGGCGAGCGCGACCGCCAGCGCGATCGGCAACAACCATCGCAAAGCGCGTCGTTGTCCGCCGCGGCGTCTCATCTGATACGTCCGGCCAGCAGATTGATTTCGGCGGCGGACTCGCGCGCCGCGAACTCCTGCTCGAAGCGTTGCATCCGCAGGTCTTCTGACCGCTGATAAGCGTCCAGGACTTCGAGCAGGGTGACGTCACCGCCGCCCAGAAATCGCGTCCAGGTGAGCGCAAACGAATCGTCGGCGTTCGGTTGCGCCCGCGACAGCAGCTCGAGCATGCGCGTTGATTGATCGTAGCGTAGCGAGGCGTCCGTGATACGCCGGTTCAGCGCGTACTCAGTATCGCGCGCCTGCGCGAGGGCAGAATTCTGCCTGGCCTTGGCCTGATCGATATGAGACGTGATCAGGCCGCCGTCGAAAATCGGCATCGAGACCACGGTATCGTACGAGCCGCCGTAATTTTTCGACCACGTGGCCGGCGGATCGATGCCGACGAAACCGGTTGTGAAGGCGAGTTGCATCGTGGGCAGACGTTCAGCCTTGGCCGCCTTAACCTGCAACCCGGCCGACGAGATCGCGCGCCGCGTCGCCTGCATCACCGGACTGGATGAAAAATCGATCGCGGGCTTCGGCGGCAGGTCGGCCAACTCCACGATCTGAATATCAGGTTGATTGAACTCGCCGATAAGCGATCCGAGGTTTACCGAGGCGCGTTGCGCGGCAACCTGTTGCTGCAAGAGTGCGATCTCAACCGCGTCGCGGGCGGTGCGCACCTTGAGCGTGTCGGCGGAGTTGGAGCGGCCGGAATTCCTGAGCGCCTCGATCGTGGCGACGTAGCGCGTCAGACGATCGAGGCTGCGCGCCAGCTCCGAAGTCGCCGCGCGCGCGCGCAGCAGATCGTAATACGCGACCGAGGTATCGTATGCGATCTGCGCCTGTGCGGCGGCGACCCCGAGCTGTGCCGCTTCGGCCACGTAGCGCGCGGCGCGCATGCGAGCCTGGCGCCGGCCCCAGTCCCACGCCGTGTAGTTCAGCATCAGCATCGCGGCGCTCAGTCCGCGATTGGTGATGACGTCGTCATAACCGGGAGCTTGGTAGTATTCACCGCCAGTTGAGAGGTTGGGGAAGAGCGCCGAGCGCTGCTCGCGCACCTGCGCGCGGCTCATGTCGCTTTGCGCCGCCGCGGCCTGCATCGTGGGGGCAAACTTTATCGCGCGGTCGATCGCATCTGGCAAAGTCAGCGGCGCCGCCCACGCGCAGTGCGCGATGAGCACAATCGCCGCCAGGGAAAAAAGGGTCGTAAGACGACGGCAATATTTCATCCGCCAAACATTAACAACGCGATTTCGTTCTGCCTAATGAATAAATGTTCAGAAAGAAAAGCGGCGCACTAGGCGCAAATACCTACCCACTGGCGGCAGGTAACGATACGATCGCTTCGCATCCGCCGCTCGGGCGATTTGCAATCGCGATCTCGCCGCCATGCATTCGCACCACTTCCTTGCACAGGCTGAGCCCGAGACCGCTGCCCTCGGCCCGCGCCGCCTTGCTGCGATAAAAGCGCTCGAACACCAGCGGCAGATCGGCAGGCGGGATACCCGGGCCGTTGTCGGTGACGCGCATCGTCACTTTGCCGTCGACACGTTCGAGATCGAGCTCGACGGCGCCGCCTTGGGGGGCGAACTTGAGCGCATTGTCGAGCAAGTTAATCAGGACACGGCGCAGATGAAGCGGATTGCCGCTGACTACCGCTCCGCTGCCGAGCCGAGTGGTAAATGCGATGCCGCGTTCCTGCGCGAGCGGCTCGACGTTCGAGGCGATCTCTCCGGCGACGGCGGCGAGATCGACGTCGCTGCGCTCCAGGGTTGATTCGCGATCGAGCCGGGCCAGCATCAGCAGATCGTCGGCCATCTTGCACATTGCGATCACTTCGGCGAGCGCGTTGGTGAGCGCGGCAAGTAGTTCGGTGGCCGAGCGCTCGCGCGCGAGGGCGACTTCGAGCCCGGTGCGCAACACCGTCAATGGCGTGCGCAACTCATGCGCGGCGTCCGAGGCAAAACGGCGCTCGGCGATCGATGCGCGCTCGAGCCGCTCGAGCAAGGCATTGATCGAACGCGTGAGTCGCGCGACCTCGTCGTCGGCCGGAGGAGGCGCCAGCCGCGAGCTCAGCATGTTGGGCTGAATCGCGGTTAGTCCCGCCGACATCGTTGCGATTGGCTCCAGCGCGCGCCCGACGATCCAGTATCCTCCCGTCACGCACAGCACCAGCAGAAGCGGCACGACCAGCATGAGCGTAATGCGGAACTGCTCGAGTGAATCCATGACAGCGCTCACGTCGGCGCCATCTTCGAGCAACCCCTTATGCCCGTTAATCTTCACAGCGCTTACCGCAAAACGGGAAGGATGACCTTCCACCGCATAGATTCCGTCGGAAGCCGTTTCGGGATCGAGCTGCGGCGGTATGATTCTCATATCGCCGAAGTCCGCGACCACTCCGGTCGACATTACCAACCGGGCGCGCCGGCGAACTGCGATATCGCGCTCGAGGCTGAGCGACTTCACGATCTCGATTGCGCCCGGCAGTCCCGCTTTCTGGATCGCGGTCGCGGTGTCGTCAGCCTCTTCAAGCAGCGCCGCATCCAGCGACGCCCAACGCTGACCGGCGAAGAACTGATATGCAGCGAGGGTTGCCAGCGTGAGGATGCCGGCGAGAATCAGCGCCCAATAAATCGTGAGGCGAAGCCGGATGCTCATAGCGGCGCGCCGCTGGCCGCTGAGGTCATTGCGCGTGAATCGAGTAACCGACGCCGCGCACGGTTTGAATCTTCGCGCCCTGACCCAGCTTCTGGCGCAGGCGGTTGATGAAAACTTCGATCAGATTGGTAAACGCGTTGAGGTCGGCCTCCCAAACCGTCTCCGCGATCATCGAGCGCGTCACGGTTTGCCCCGCATGCCGCATCAGCAGCTCCAGCAGCATCGTTTCCTTGGGCGAGAGACTGAGAGGCTGGCCGCCTGACTTCGCGCGGCGGCGCGTCGTGTCGAACTCAATCGCGCCGACCTTAAGAATCGGCGCCGCGGTCGCCGACCTGCCGCGGATTAGCGCGCGCAAGCGCGCGACCAGCTCGGCGAAGGCGAACGGTTTGACGAGGTAATCATCAGCTCCCGCGTCGAGACCCGTCACGCGCTCATCGAGTGTTCCATGCGCGGTGAGGATCAGCACCGGCGTAGTCGCGCCGCTCGCGCGCATCTCGCGCAACAGGTCGAGGCCGCTTTTACCAGGCAATTGGATGTCGAGAACGATCAGATCGAACTGCGTATTCTGGAGCCGCTCGGCCGCCAGCTCCGCCGTGTCCGACCACGAAACCGAGAAACCCTCCTCGCTAAGTCCCGTCACCAGCGAATCGGCAAGCCGAACCTCGTCTTCAACGACGAGCAGGCTGAAGCTCATAAATGAATGCTGGCACGCGCGCCCGGTCAAAAAAAGAGTGACTTGACGCGCTATCGATCAGAGAAAATCGCATTGACGGTTAACACGTTTCACTTGATAAAAAATCAATTGAATCAACGCGCCTGATTGTCAGAGAGGGGAGGCGTGACAAAAAAGTTACAGATTCGATCGGGCTCGCGCCTTAAACCACACTGCGGCTCGCGAGCGAATCCAACGGTTCTGGCTCGACGGGAACTATGTCCCATCGTTACACGCACAAAATCGTATGGAGCAGCGCTGATATGACGATCAGGATTTGGCGCACCTGATTTTCGAAACCGGAAATGTCACCAGCCATCGCCTCGTCGAAGGCTTATGGAGATATAAGCTCTCGGGAAAGTCCGTGGACGGCAGCAAGATGGCCGCGGTATTCGAATTTGAGGGTAGCTTCATGACGTTGGTCACCGTTCACGATCGTTCCAGCCCGCTAGTTCCAAGGCGAAGAAACCACGATGAATTGCGGTTACTGCAAGGCTGAAATGAAGAAGCGGCGCGCGACGCGCGACGATCCATATCGCTACCGACAAAGCGGGCTGCGCGAGTTGTTCCTGCACGGGATCTATGTGTACGTCTGCCCGAACGGACATGAAGAGGCTCCAATTATTCCGCGAGTCACCCAACTGTACACATCGTTGGCCGACGAAATAACGAAGCGACCCGGCTTGCTTCGTGGTGATGAGATCAGATTCTTGCGAAAGCAAGCCGGATTGGCGGCTCAGGATTTTGCGCAGCTTATCGGCGTGACACCGGAACACCTCTCGCGCGTGGAGAATGGGCACAAAGAGTTTCGGCAAAAGCACTGATCGTCTGGTCAGAGCCTGCGCCCTAACTGCCAAAAAAGGTGGCGAAGCGCGAAAACTACTGTTCGGCCTGGCCGCGAGCTTTAACGGCAAAAAGAGCAAGCGCGCGATCGAGATTTTCGATTTATCCTACGCACCTGATAGGCGCAGCGGCTGGAAGCGCACCGCGAGTTAGAGTCCAGCCTCAAATCGCCAGCGAGAGAAGCCCTGCGGCGACGAGGGCGCCGGCCCAGATTGTATCGAGGTTGATCCAGGCGCTGCGCAGGATCGCAAGGCCGACGTATTGATAAATGAGAACCGCGACCGTGCCCATCACGACGAGCATCGCGGCGGTGTGGAGCAGGACCACAGCCGTGGCCTGCGCGATCGGATGCGACGTCGGAAGCATCGGACTGACGCACATGTTTGGCTCGATGCGCAGCAGGATCGGAAAGAGCATCAGGCCCGCGCCGTGCGCCGACGACATCAGGAATGACCACAGCGTAAGCTCGGCGGAGTTCACGCGCATCGCAACCCATCGCGGATGCGCTTGCGGCCTTAGCAGTCGGAAGATGCCGAACAAAATAAGCAGCACCGCACCGGCAGGGCGTACGTAACTGATCGCAACGATCGCGCTGATTCCGACGACGATCGCAACGATTGCCGCAATCGACAGCAGATGACCGAGCGCGATCGGCCCCAGCGCTCGAATCACGCGGGCGCGGCTCCGCTCCTGCAAGCCGAGCGCGACCGCGAACAGCCATCCCATCGACGGATCGAGCCCGTGATACGCGCCGAGGCCCACGACCGCGAGCCACGGCCACGCCGCGCTCACGGATAGCAGAACGAATCCGACGAAGAGTCACCGCCCTCGAGGCGCATCTGATGCGGCCGCTCGCCGTCGAACGTCGTGAAGAAATTAGGATCGGCCGCCATACCACCCGCGGGATTACAATCGAGCTTCGTCGCCCATCCCTTGATACCCTCGGGATAGAACTGTTCGTCCCACGCGCCGTAAAGCGAATTCGTGACGTAGAGGCGGCGGCCGTCGCGGCTCAGCTCGACCATCTGCGAGCCGCCGTTGAGCGGGCCGCTCTTCGGATGCGCCGCGTGCGAGACGATACCGCCCAGGCGCACCGAGCCGGTGAGCTTCGCGTTGAACGGATCACTTACGTCGTATTGCTTCATATCGCCGGTGCCGAAGCATGCGACGTAGAGAAACTTGTCATCGAGACTGAGGTTGATGTCGGTGACTAGAGGTGGCACAGCCTTGAACGGTTTGAGAGCGGGCGGCAGCACGTCGGGATCGGCAGGCTCGGCCGGAATCTCGACGACTTTCTTGATGTCCCATTTCTCGCCTTCCCGATACCAGAGCCATACCGAGGACGAGAGATCTTTCGTCGAGATCACGACGCCGACGAAGCCGTAGGTCTTGGTCGGATCATGCGATGGGCGCAGCTCCAGCGCCATTTGATTTTCAGCGCCGAGATCGAGTGTGCGCAGATGCCGCCGGCGCCGCAGATCCCACAGATGCAGCGCGTGACCGTATTTGCCGCCGAGCAGAAGCTCCGGCACGACGCCATTTTCGACCATCTTCGGCGTGCCCCATTCGCTGGTCACGACCACGTCGTAGCCGAGATGCCACCAGAAATCGTAGGCGAGCTGCTGCGGCCCGCGATCGACTTCCCATCGGCCGAGCACGTCGAAGCTCTCGTGATCGAGCAGGAAGATTCCACCGGGACCGTCGCCGCTGGGAGTGCCGAGGGCGCTCACGTAGATCGCATCGGGACCGCAATGAATGGTGTGCGGGCGACTGTAGCCGGTCGCGTGCGCGATTTCCTCGGCCTCGATCGTCTTGATCAGCTTGGGATTTCGCGGCTCGGGCTTGGTATCGAAAATATAAATTCGCGACGAGCGTAGACCCGGCACCAGCAGGTAACGGCGCTCGATATGCGGATGAGGCGCGTAGGGGCAGAGCGCAGCGCTGCACGCGTTCCAACCGAAATGATGCAGTTCGTCGCCGACGCCGGGAACCTCGGCGCGTCCGACGATTTGCGCATAGGTCTTCGATTCGGGATCGAGATCGAGCACGCACAAGGCATCGTGCCGGCTGCTGTCGTGTTTGGGATTGAACGTCACCATGTACGCGAGCTTCTCGCGCGGCGCGTTCATCGCCATCCGCGGCGAAGGATAGAACGTCTGATCCGGTTTCCACAGCGCCATAAAACTTACCGCCTGAAGGGAATTCGGAATTGAACCTAGCCAAGGCTGCGATAGAGTGGAAGGGGTTTCGGCCGAACTTTACGCGTCGGGGGTAACGATGGAATTCAAGAAGATTCTCTACGACAAGAGTGATCGCGTCGCCAAGGTCACCCTCAACCGCCCGCAATATCGCAACGCGCAATCGCGCGTGCTGCTCGAGGAGATGGATCGCGCGTTTGCCGATGCCGACGCCGACGACGATATCCGCGTGATCATCCTCGCCGGCGCGGGCGATCATTTTTCATCGGGTCACGATCTGGGCACGCCGGAAGAGAAAGCCGACTGGGAGGCGCGCCCGTTCGGCAAAGGCGTGCGCGGCGAGTACAAGCGCTCGCGCTATATGTTCCTCGACAACACGCTGCGGTGGCGCAACCTCAGCAAGCCGACGATCGCCCAGGTCCAGGGCTTCTGTATCTTCGGCGGATGGATGTTCGCGGCCGCGATGGATCTGATCGTCGCTGCCGATGATGCGAAGTTCCTGCCCTCGCTGCTGCAATACTTCTCCGTGCCCTACGACATCCCAGTGCGCAAGGCCAAGGAGATCCTGTTCCAGAGCCGCTTCGTCGACGCCAACGAGGCGTGCGAGCTGGGCTTCGTCAACATCGTCGTGCCGCGCGCACAGCTCGAGGCCGAAACGACGGCGCTGGCGACTCGCATCGCGGAATCCGATCGCATGACGCTCCGCATGCTGAAGTGGGCGATCAACTCGGCGCAGGACGAGATGGGCTACTCCAACTTCGTGCGCAACGCCCATTCGCATCACATGGTGCTGGGTCTCTCCGGCTATATGCAGGCCAAGCTGGAAGGCAAGGGCCTGCCCAAGCGGATGGCCGGCGTCGAGCAGGCGCTCAAGAAAGGCGGCAAGGATGGCTGAGCTGGGAGTCTTCGAGGCGATTCACACGGCCCGCGCGCTACGAAGATTCAAGCCCGACCCTGTCCCCGCAGAGCTCATCGACCACGTCCTGGAGGCCGCGGTCTGCGCGCCATCCGGCGGCAATGCTCAGGATTGGTACTTCGTCGTGATCACCGACCCCGAGCAACGCCGCCGCGTCGGAGCCGCGTACGCTAAGGCCTCGCTCAGCATCCGTCCTTACTATGAGAATCGTCCGCGGCCCGCGCACATGACCGAATCGGAAGAGCGTCATCTGAAGAGCTCCGGCTTCTATCTGCACGAGCATATGCACGAGGCGCCAGTCCTGCTCCTCGTATGCGGCCGCAATCGCGCTCCGCGGCCGGGGTTTGGCAATCTCGGCGAACCCGGGGCCCGGATGGCCGTCTGCACGACGCTCGCGAGCATCTATCCCGCGGTGCAGAACATCATCCTCGCCTGCCGCGCGCTTGGCCTCGGCACGGTGCTGACGACGAATCACCTGCTGTGCGAGGACGAGATTAAGGCAGCGGTTGGTATCCCGGATGACGTGCACACGTACGCGCTGATGCCGATTGGATATCCGATCGGCAATTTCGGTCTGGTGCGCAGAAAGCCCCTGACCGACGTTGCAATTCACGATCGCTGGGGTAATCCCTGGAAAAGCTGATTGCTGCGGCAGAAGCTATCTAACGCCCTCCTACGCCTAACTGACACCTGACCGATAAGTGTTCAGGGATTGATCCTGATCGCGTTTTCGTGGAGAGTCATTACGTCACGGTTTGGGGAGGCCTCGATGAATCACGAGACCGAAGCGGGGAAAGGATCGATCGTAACGCGGCGGAGCTTTCTCAGGATGGGCGCGATTGCGGCCGCCCAGCTTGCGGTGCCTGCCGTGGCGATGGCGGGAATTCGCGTGATGGCGCGGCGCCGCGTGCTCAGCTTCCACAACCTCCACACCGGCGAGAATCTCTCGACGACCTACTGGGCTGACGGCTCCTACTTCCCCGAGGAGCTTTCGCGCATCGACTATATCCTGCGCGATTTCCGCGCCAACGAGATCAAGCCCATCGACCGCAACCTGCTCGACCTGCTGGTGCGGCTCCATCAGAAGCTCGGCACCTCGCAGCCGTTCCAGATCATTTCGGGATACCGCTCGCCCAAGACCAATGCGATGCTTCATGCGAACAGCGAAGGCGTCGCGGTGCACAGCCTGCATATCGAAGGCCGCGCCATCGATATCTGCATCGAAGGCCGCAGCCTCGAGACTCTCCGCGCGGCAGCGCTGTCACTCCACAGTGGAGGCGTCGGCTACTACCCGAAGAGCGACTTCGTCCACGTCGATACCGGGCGTATCCGATGGTGGGGCGGCCCGCCGCCGGCCACGCGGATCATCTAACGATCATTTCGTAGCGACAGCGATCAACCTTTGCGCGCTCTGATCATAGGGTTTCGCGCTTAGTCCGCCGTACAGCTCAACTTTCGTAAACCCGGCGCTGCGCAGCAGCGTTTCCACCTCAGCGCCTGAATAGAGACGCAGGCTCAGCGTCGATTCGTGGCGCTCGTCGCCGCGAATCAAGGTCCATTTGCAATCGAGACGTTTCCATCCATCGAGCAGGCGCCGCTCTTCGAGCATGATCACGTCGCCGCGCCGATTGAAGTCGCGCGGCCGGAAATCACGCGCGATGATCTCCTTGCCGACGAGATCGATGAGTAAACGCCCGCCCGGGTTTAGCGAAGCGCACAGGTTGCGCGCGACTTTCAGTTCGTCATCCGGATCGTCGAAGTAGCCGAACGCGGTGAAAAAGTTGATCGCGCCATCGAAGGTGTCGGGCCGCGCGAACTCGCGCATGTCGGACTCGACGAACTCGATCACCAGCTTTTCCTTTGCAGCCGCAGTGCGCGCCTTCTCGAGATAGGAGCGCGTTCGATCGACTCCCGTGACGAGAAAGCCGCGCCGTGCGAATTCCAGCGAATGCCTGCCGACGCCGCAGCACAAATCGAGCACGCGCGCCCCGCCCGCGATTCCGAGCAGCGCGACCATCCGCTCCACTTCGGCGCGCGCATCAGCAATCCGCTCCGGCGAGAACATCCAGCCCTCGAAGTTCTGCCAGAAGCTGTCGTCATCGAACCACTCGCTCATTTTGCTGCCCGTGAAAAAGCAGAGGGCGGCTTGATGGCCGCCCTCGCGTTTTTCGCTTTGACCTGATGCGGCTGTCAGATCGTTCGTTTCAGGAAATCCACCATCTTGCCGAATGCGTCCCGACACGCTGACAGATTGTCCATCTGCAGGAAGCCGTGCGGGATGTCGTCGTAGATATGTACCTCGTGACGGATATCGGCGCGCTTCAGCGCCTCGGCCATCGTGCGCGAATCGCTGACCAGCGTGTCTGCCGTGCCGCATACGACAAACGATGGCGGCAGCGCGCCCGGCTTGACGGCGAAGATCGGGCTCACGCGCGGATCCTTGAGAATGTCGGGATAGGCGCTGCCCGCGTATGCCTTCGTCATCTCCGTGATCATCGCATTGCCGCCCGAAGCCTTGAGCTGCGCCGGAAAATCGAAAAGTCCATAAATCAAAAGCGCCGCGCGCGGCTTGGGACCGCTGTAATTCTCAGCCGCGAGTGACGTAACCGATGCGGCCGTGAGATTGCCGCCGGCGGAATCGCCGCCGACTGCGATCCGATTTGAATCCCCATGATATTTCGCCGCGTTCTGTCCGGCCCACTTGATCGCGAAAACACAATCGTCGAGGCCGGCGGGAAACGGATGCTCTGGCGCGAGGCGGTAATCGACGTTGATCGTGAGATAGCCGGCGTCTGCGAATTGCATCCCGAGCTTGCGATGCGACTTGGGGCTGCCCGCAACCCATCCGCCGCCGTGCAGATAGACGACCACCGGATGAGGTCCCGCGCCTTTCGGCACGGCGATATCAGCGCGCAGTCCCGGCCGCAGCTCCACGTCCTCATGGAAAGCGCCAACCTCGGGCGGATTCTGATTCATCATCGGCGCGAAGCTTTCCATCATCTTGCGCAGGTCGGCGATACTGCCGGGAACCGGCGCTTTCGCGAGTGCGTCGAGAAAACTCTTTTCCTGTTCGGTTAGCATGACAATTACCTCCGCGCGGGAATATGAGACGACTACTAGGCCGCTGGTCGAGGGTCAATCGAAAACCCGGAAGAAGACTCACCACAAAGGCACCAAGGACACCAAGTTGCGGGCAGGGAAAACGCGGCGGAATTTGAATGCGCTCGACGCGCAGCTTGCGCAGGCACGCTCGCGGGAGGATCGCGCCGAGGCCCATTTCCAGCTTGCGCTATTTCACGACAACAATTCGCGCGAGGCCCAGGCGATCCCGCACTACCGCTCGGCGCTGCGCGCGGGCCTGAAAGGCGAGCGACGCGCGCGGGCGCTCGCATGGCTGGCCAGCAGCCTTTATAAGACCGGCAATCCGCAGGAGGCTGTGAAACGCCTTAAGGAGTCAGCACGACTCACGTCCGATCCCGCCCTGACCAAGTTCATTCAGGGCTTGCTCCGCAGAATCGAACGCTCGAAGTGAAAAGGCGTCGCGACACGCCGACGCGTATCGCCACGCCCTTTGAATACTTGATGACCGCGCGGTTCGGTTACTGCGGCGCGCTGGTGCCGACTGCGGCCTTCACCATCGTCTCCAGCTCGCCGGTCTCGTAGAGCTCGCGGATGATGTCGCAGCCGCCGACGAACTTGCCGTCGATGAAGACCTGCGGAATCGTCGGCCAGTTGCTGTATTGCTTGACGCCCTCGCGCAACTCCTGGTCGGCGAGCACGTCGGCAGTCTCGAACGGCACGCCGAGGTTCTCGAATACCTGGACGGTGGCGGCCGAGAATCCGCACTGCGGAAAGTTCCGCGTGCCCTTCATGAAGATCATGATCTTGTTCTTGCGAACCGCCTGGTCGATCTGTTGGTTGATATCAGCCATCGTGGCCCTACCTCCGGGTTTCGTATTGTGCTGGCGTGAGCGTCTTCAGCGTGAGCGCATGAACCCGCACGCGCATCGCGTCGCCGAGCGCACCATAGATCATCTGATGACGCTCGACGAGGGTCTTGCCCTCGAACGCGGGGCTCACGACCAGCGCCTCGAAATGATCGCCGCCGCCGGTGTAGTCCTTCACCTCGACCTGCGAGCCGGGCAACGCCGTCGCGATCATCTGCTCGATCTCTTTCGGATCCATCGCGGGCTATCTTAACGCCATCGGCCAAGTCGAATCCACTTGTGTTGGCGCGCTCAGAAGGGCCGGTCGCCTTCGATCGTGACTCTTTCGAGATATCGTTCAACCGCCGGATTGTCGGCAACCGCGCGATGCTGCGTGCATCGGTTGTCCCACATCGCGACCGAGTTGGCGCGCCAGCGGAAGCGACAGTTGAAATCCGGCGTCTCTATATGGCGGTAAAGGAAACTCAAGAGCATCGTGCTCTCCGAGGCCTTCATTCCTTTGATCGAAGCCGTGAAGTGCGAGTTGACGAACAGTCCCTTGCGCCCTGTTTCGGGATGAGTGCGGACAACGGGATGCTCCGCGGAGGATCTTCGCAGCGCCGCCGTCTCTTCGGACGTGATCCCTTCGTTTCGATACTCGACCATTGAGAAAACCCGCATCATGTTGTGAATCGCGGTGAGGTCGGACAGGAAGCGCTGCATCTTGTGGGAGAGCGCCTCGTAAGCCGCGTACATGCTCGTCCACATCGTGTCACCCCCGAAGGGGGGCGCGACCACGCAGCGCAGAATCGAGCCCAGCGATGGCTTTTCGAGAAAGGTCACGTCACTGTGCCAGGCCTCGGCAACGTACGGATACTTGGTGCTGCTATGAAAGACCACGAATTCCGGATGGCCTTGCGCTTTGAGCGGCTGCTCGAAGGGATGAATCTGCAGCGCACCGAATCGCCGGCCAAAGGCTTTGTGCTGATCCCGGGTTATCTCCTGGTCACGAAAGAACAGCACCTGGTGTTCGAGAGATGCGGCGTGAATCTCTGCAAATGCCGCATCGGTGAGATTTGCCAGATCGGCTCCCTCAACCTCGGCGCCCAGCGCTCCCGCGATCCGCTTTACAGAAATATGGCGCCAATCAGTCACTGCCGTTGCTCCTCGCGTTAGCGACCGCTGCGTAGTTGCCACTATCAGCTTATCAAGCAATTGGAACGACTCAACGGTACCGACCGCAAGATCGACACCCGCGATGACTGCGTGTGCAGTTCGACGTTGTCTCGTAGCGGCGGCTACAGCACGACCGACCGCAGGATGCGATAGAACGGCTCCAGCTCGCGGTAGGCGTCGAGCAGCTCCGCACGATCGAGACGCAGCGCCTCGCGCAGCGGCCATCCGAAACCGATATCGATGACTCCGGTTTTCTTTTTCAGCTCATCGCCGACGTTTGTGAAAAATTCGGCGGTGGCGGGCAGTTGCTCTGGCAGAGTCTCGAAATCCCACTTGTCGTAGCGGGCGATGTTCGTGCCGCGAAATGATTTTTCGAGCTCTGATGATCTCGCCGCGATGAGGCGCGCCATCTCGGAGCGCAGATCCGCCTCGGTCTTGACGACTGCCCGCGCATGGAGTCCCGAAGCGGAGATCGCGAGCGCGAGATACCCGTAGCGTTTGTAGCCGCGCGGCGAGGGTCCGAACGCGGCCCACGTTTCGTCTGGAGGATTCACGGTGCGCCGCCGATGCGCCGCGACGTGCGGATGGAATTCCATCTTGAGCTTGCGCGCGAGCTCCGGCACGAGTTCGTCGCCGAGCCTAATCAGGCGCGGCCGGATGCGCTCGTATATTTTCGCCATCCGCGGACCGAAGCCTTCGATCTTGAAGACGTCGAAATCGTCGCGGATGAATCCGATCCGCGTCACTGGCGCTCCTGTTCTGGTTTGTCGCCGCGCCGCTCGACGCGATACGTCTCGTAGGACTTCTCCCAGTTCCGCCCGTCGAACTTCTCGACGCGCAGGCTAGCGAGATCGATCCCGTCGATGCATCGCGCGTTCACATCGACCTTGTCGGGATCGGAGCGCGGAATGTAGAACGGCGCGACGCCGCAGGCGCGGCAGAAATGATGCTTCGCGACGCCAGTGTTGAACGAGTAAGTAGCGAGATTTTCCTCGGCGGTCAGCATCTTGAACGCGTCGCGCGGGACCACCCAGTGCAGGTACGCCTTCTTGGTGCAGATCGAACAGTTGCACTCGTCAACGAATTCGAGCGGCGCCGTCGCTTCGAAGCGGACCTTTCCGCAATGGCATCCGCCGCTATAGGTTTTCAGGCCCGAGATTTTACTCATCGTCGATGCTCCCCCATCGCTCGCTGTGCCGGAAAACGCCATGGTGCTGATCTGCGCGATGCGTGTAAACTCTGGCGATGGCGACCTCGCCTACATCCGCGAACTCGCGTGAAAATTTCGACGCGACGCTCGCGCGCCACGGCCTCGGTGCTCTGCGCCGGCGGATTCCGACCACGATGCAGGTGAACGTCGGCAAACTCTGCAACCAGGCCTGCAATCACTGCCACGTCGATGCAGGCCCGAAGCGGGTGGAGCAGATGACGCACGCCACGGCGGAGCGCGTGCTCGAATTGCTCGGCAACAGTGGATCGATCGCGACGGTCGATATCACCGGCGGCGCTCCCGAGCTCAACGAGAATTTCGCGATGATCGTGGGGCGCGCCCGCGCGCGCGGATGCGAGGTCATCGTGCGATGTAATCTGACTGTCACGCTCGAACCCGGCATGGAATGGCTGCCGGAGTTCTACCGCGAGCATCGCGTCGCGCTCGTCTGTTCGCTGCCGTGCTACACCGCGGGCAATGTCGATAAGCAGCGCGGCAACGGCGTTTTTGACCGCAGTATCGCGGCGCTTCAACAGCTCAATGCGCTCGGCTTTGGCACCGGAGAGCTGCGGCTTGATCTGGTTTACAATCCGCTCGGTCCGATGCTGCCGCCGTCGCAGCCTGAGCTCGAGGCGACTTATCGGGAGGAACTCGGACGCAACTTCGGTGTTCGTTTCGACCAACTGCTGACGCTCGCCAACATGCCGATCGAGCGCTTCGCGCGCCAGCTCGATCGCGAGGGGCGCGTCGCGGAGTACATGAGCCTGCTCGTGAATCATTTCAATCCGGCGACGGTCGAGGGATTGATGTGCCGCGATCTCGTGAGCATTGGATGGGACGGGCGGCTCTACGATTGCGACTTCAACCAGATGCTCACGATGCCGCTCGGCGGCCAACACGCGCCGCGCACAATCTGGGACATCGACGATCTCTCCACGCTCGGCGGCATGCCGATCGCGACCGGGTCGCACTGTTTCGGATGCACGGCGGGCGCAGGCTCGAGCTGCGGCGGCGCTCTCGTCTAGATTCCGGCCCGCGATTTTCGTTTTCTTCGCAGCGGGCAATCGTGCTGAAATGTCGCCGTGCCGAATCCTGAAGTACAATCTCCGGCGCCGGTAATGACCCAGGCTGTCGTTACGCCGCTCACGCGCTCGACGATCTTCCTCGTCCTCACGATTAAGCAGGGCGCGGACAACGCGTCGACGGTGCGCTCGCTATGCGCCGATTTGTCGGCCCTGGTCCGCGCAGTCGGCTTCCGCGAACCCGATTGCCATCTGTCATGCGTGATGGGCTTCGGCTCCGCGGCGTGGGACGGGCTTTTCGGAGATCCGCGGCCGGCCGAGCTCCATCCCTTTCGCGAGATTCGAGCGGGCTCGCGAATTGCCGTGGCGACGCCCGGCGACCTCCTGTTTCATATTCGCGCCGAGCGCGACGATCTCTGCTTCGAGCTGGCCACCCAGATAATGATCAAGCTGGGCGGCGCCGTCGCCGTGGCCGACGAGGTCCAGGGATTTCGCTACTTCGACGAGCGCGATCTGCTCGGCTTCGTCGATGGCACCGAGAATCCCGTTGGCCCTGAAGCGATCGACGCGACAATCATTGGCGCCGAAGACCCGGGATTCGCCGGCGGCAGCTACGTCATCGTGCAGAAGTACCTCCACGATCTCGACGGATGGAACAAGCTGCCGACCGAGACCCAGGAGCAATTCATCGGCCGCAAGAAGCTTTCCGACGTCGAGCTCGATGACACCGTGAAGCCGTCATACGCGCACAATGCCTTGACGACGATTGTCGAGGACGGCGTCGAGCGTGCGATCTTTCGCGCCAACATGGCCTTCGGCCGTCCCGGTCACGGCGACTACGGCACCTACTTCATCGGCTATGCGCGCACGCCGCGGATCACCGAGAAGATGCTTGACAACATGTTTATCGGCGACCCGCCCGGCAACTACGATCGGCTGCTTGATTTCAGCAAGGCGGCGACCGGCAATCTGTTTTTCGTGCCGTCGCTCACGTTCCTCGATGCGGTCACGCCCGACGGACCGCCGCAAACTGTCACCACCGAAACTCCATCCGAAGCTGCGCATCCAAAAGACGATTCGCTCGGCATCGGCTCCCTCAAAGGAGAATCACGCGATGAATAACCTGCACCGCGAACTTGCCCCGATTTCCGACTCCGCGTGGGCTCAAATTGAAGAAGAAGCCGCGCGCACGCTCAAGCGCTACCTGGCAGGCCGGCGCGTCGTTGATGTCAAAGGACCGGGCGGCACGATGCTCTCCGCGGTTGGCACGGGCCATCTGCATAATCTCGCGTCGCCCGGTGACGGAGTGATGACGCGCCAGCGCGACGTGAAAGCGCTGGTCGAGGTGCGGGTGCCGTTCGAACTCGAGCGCCAGGCGATCGATGACGTCGAGCGCGGCGCCAATGATTCGGATTGGCAGCCGCTGAAGGATGCAGCGAAGAAAATCGCTTTCACCGAGGATCGCGCGATATTCGACGGCTACGGCGCGGCCGGGATCGAAGGTATCCGGCAGGGAACGAGCAACAAGGTGCTGGCGTTGCCGCCCGACGTTTCCAATTATCCCGACGTAATCGCCGAGTCGCTCAACCAGTTGCGCCTCGCCGGGGTCAACGGTCCATACTCAGTTCTGCTCGGCGCCGACGCCTACACCGCGCTGAGCGAAGCGAGCGATCACGGCTACCCGGTGATTGAGCATATCCAGCGCCTGGTCGGCGAAGACATAATCTATGCGCCCGCGATCGCGGGCGCATTCGTGCTGACCAAGCGCGGCGGCGATTTCGAATTGCATCTCGGGCAGGACGTGTCGATCGGCTATCTCAGTCACAACGATCGAATAGTCACTTTGTATTTGCAGGAAACGATGACATTCCTGCTGCTGACTACAGAAGCTTCAGTAGCAATCAAGCCCGCGGGTAAAA
Source organism: Candidatus Binataceae bacterium (assembly GCA_035508495.1). Lineage (NCBI taxonomy): Bacteria > Candidatus Binatota > Binatia (SeqCode) > Binatales (SeqCode) > Binataceae (SeqCode) > Binataceae bacterium (SeqCode). The sequence continues at coordinate 31,266 of DATJMX010000078.1, read as the reverse complement.
AGTAGAGTCCCAAGTCACCTTCGCGATGGCTTGACCGGCGCGCCTTGTCGCGCGTAGGTATCTGCTGGCTCACCGCAGGAAGTTAATCTTTGCCGAGCCAGGGGGAGGACCTGCCATGTCGAAGATCAAGTGGACGCTACTGATTGCACCGATTGCGGCGCTGATTGTGGTGATGATGTGGCGCGACGAGGCTCCCGCACTGACAGATCCCACCACCGCGATCGAGGAACTCGAGAATCGTTTCGCAGCCGCTGTTCAGGCCAAGGATCTCGACGGGATCATGGCTAACTATACTAATAGCGACAACCTCGTGGTGTTCGATGTAATGCCGCCGCGTCAGTATACGGGTTGGCAAGCATATAAAGACGACTGGAAAAATGCCCTCGCCGGTTGCAAGGACGCGCCGAAAGTAGAGATCAGCGAGCTCGAAATCGTCGGCGATACGCGCTACGCCTACAGCCATTGCATACAGCATTTTACTTGTACCGATCCGCAGGGAAAGAAAAGCGACCTCATTCTGCGCGTTACAGATGGATACGCGAATTTCCGCGGCAAATGGCTAATTGCGCATGAGCATATTTCGGTTCCGGTTGATCTGGCTACTGGCAAGGCGGATCTCCAATCGAAATCGCCATCCGAATAAGCAACCGGCGCGCGCGTAATATAGTTTAGCAGCGTCATGGGACTGCATCGGGTAATCCGCCGCTATCGCAACCAGGGCGGCGCCGCCGCGCTGCGCTACGTGTGGCGGCAACAGAAGAATCGGCTTTATCGGGTGGCGAACCTCGTCGGCCCTGCACGCAAACGATGCCCCTGCTGCGGATGGAGCGGGATGCGCCTGCTCGACGACGCGAGTCATTGGCAGAACGCGATCATCTGTCCCGGCTGCGGCAGCCATTCGCGGCATCGCGCGCTCTGGTTGTTTCTCGAGGCTGAAGTTGCGCGCCTGAAGCCGGGAAGCGCCGTGCTGCATCTCGCCGCCGATCACATGGTGACGCCGCTCTTCACGACGCGCGGCGATCTTCGCTACGTGACGATTGATTTGAAAACCAAGCTCGCGATGGTCTGTGCGGATGCGACGCGACTGCCATTCCGCTCCGAATCGTTTCAGATGATCGTCTCGAGCCACGTCATCGAGCATGTCGGCGACGACCGCGGCGCGCTCGCGGAGTTCGCGCGCGTGCTGAACCCGGGCGGCATCGCAATCACGATGGTGCCGATGCAGCTGAACTGGAAGACGATGCCGACCGAGGAGTATGGCAGGCCCGACCCGCAGCGCGAGTATCATTGGCGGCTTTACGGCTTTGACCTGGAAGCACGGCTGCGCGGCGCGGGCTTCGAATCGCGCGTCGTCACCGCGTTTGATCTGGCTGGCGCCGAGCGCGCAAGCGAGTACGAGTTGATGGACGAACCGATCTTCATCGGCCGCAAGCCGCCATCTCCGTAGTAGACAAGAACCGCAAGTCGCCGTGTTTTCTGAGTGTGGAGATAGGGGAGTCGCGCCGGGCGCGGCTCCCGCGAGTCGACTACTTCTTCTGCGAGGCGCGCTGCATCGATGGGCGGCCGAGGCACTTGCCGAGCCATGCGGCCATGGCGGGAGTGCCTGAGAAATCAAACTGCACGAAATTGCCGAGGCTCAAGATGGACGCGACATTGAGGTCCGCGATCGTGAAATCCTTGCCGAGCAGATACTCGCTGCCCTTCAGATGATCGTTGAGCACGCCGAGCGGCGCCTTGAGCGCTTCGGTCGCGCCTTTCACGGCGGCGTCGCTGCGCTGCTCCGCCGGCAGGAACAGCTTGTTCATCAGCAACACCATCAGCTGCGGCTCGAGCTCAGTCATGCCAAAGAAGCTCCACTGCTGCGCGAGGCCGCGCCCACGCACGTCTGCCGGCCAGAAGGGCGCCTTGCCGTTCTTCTCGGCGAGATAGAGGTTGATCGCCATCGACTCCCACATGACGTGGCCGTCGTCGTCAATCGCAGGGATGTGGCCGTTAGGATTGATCTTCAGATACTCGGGTTTGCGTGTTCCGCCGTCGAAGCCGACGGGGATGTGCTCGTAGGTGAGGCCGAGCTCTTCGGCCGCCCACAGCGAGCGCGCCGCGCGCGACATCGACGTTCCGTAAATCTTCAGCATGACTAACCTCCGTTGTCGGTTCGTGGAGCCGGTCGGTGCGGGCCGGCCCCAGCGTGTCAGCGGTTCTATATTGCGGGCCGCGAGGCGAGGCAATCGACGATCGTTACAACTACCATTATTGATGCGCGCCGGCCGCCGGCTGGTATGCGACCATCTCGGCCAGTATGGTGCCCTCGGTCGTCCCGCGGTAGTAATACTTAACCCAGCGATTCACCGCGGGCACCCACCAGTAGGTAATATCGATCTCCTGGGCGGCGCCCATCCGGCCATACACCCGATTGCTGATATCGACGCGCAGCGCGTGAAACTTCCCCGCCGGCACCTCGATGTCCTCCCAGTTGCCGACCCTGCCCTCGACGACGGTCGTGCCCACGAGCGAAAGATCGGGCGCCTGCCAGCGCGAAGTCATATTCCATTCCTTGCCGGGCTCGAGCGGAAACGAAAACCATTGCATCGCGGGATCGTAGTTGGTCGGCGGCGCGTCGGCGAACGTGAGCGAGCGATAGGTGAGCACATTCCATTCCGCCGTCGTGCGCATCTGGTTGCCCCACTCGTCAACGAAGGCGGCGCCGCTCTTCTCCGTCGCACCGACAACGAAGCGCTTGTCTTTGTCGCCGATGCGGTCGATCCAGACGTCGCCCGAATGGATCGCCGGAGCGGTCGCAGGCGTTTCGACGGCAGCCGGGGCCGACGGAAGCTCGGTGGAAGATTCGCCCCATCTGCTGAGCTCGGGTTGCGATTCCGGCGCCGTGGCGCATCCTGCGAGGATTGCTGGCAACAGCAACAACGCAGCGGCAGCGCAAACTTGCCGACGTATCAGGCCATAGCAGGTAGTCATCGACGTTCCTGCTTATCATCACGAGGCCTCAGACGCTAAGCGACGATCGTGATGAAAGAAACCGCGGCGCGTGGCAGACTTGTATGCGTGGATTCCTGATAACGATGACTCGCGCTGTTGCCGTCGCTCTCGCTTTGGGACTGTTTGCGTTCGCACCGCCGATCGCGCGCGCACAGGACGCGATACCGGCAATGCCCGATGCGGGCAATGGGCCACCCGATCCCAGCGACTACCAGCAGCCTGGTGATCTGACCGTGCCGCAGCCCGACGACGGTCCAGCGCCGCACAGCGTCACGATTCCGGTGCCGGGCGGAGGATCGGTGACAGTCGAAGGCCCCGACGCGCCCGCGGACAATGGCATTCCAACCAATCCCGGCGGGCAGTGGGGCATCCAGCAGCAGACACCGAACTCGCTGAACGTCGGCCCCCTCGGTCCCTGATTGATCGCGCGAGCCGCGCTTCAAAGTTCGCATTCGAGGTGGATATCTTCGGGTTCGCGTGCGAACAGCACCGGATCGGGCGTCTTCGCGATCGAGCATCCGCGGCGCAGATAGAAGTTGACCGTGTTCTCGGATGGCGTCGCGGAAATGTAGAGGCGCCGCGCTCCGCGCTCGCGAGCCGTAGCTTTGGCGAGATCGAACAGACGGCGGCCCAATCCTTGCTGGCGAGACGAACTGCTTATGTGAAGAAACTCGAGTTGCAGCTGATCGTTGTTCGGGCCGATAAACTGGTTGTCAAGCACGACCGCGCCGGCCAGGTTTGTCCGGTCGAACGCACCGAGGAGCCATCCTCCGCGGTCGAAGCATTCGCGGAGAATCGGAGTGTATTTCTCGGGTTCGCCGGGTGGCCATCCGCGGACATCGATCGGTTGCGGCACAAGCGTGAGCAGGCCGTTCTGGAGCTTGTAGATGTTTTCGATGCGCTCGCTGCGATCGATGCTCCAGACCTGCTCGATTTCGTTGCGCTTTAGTTGTCTGACGATCAAGCCTTCTCCGCCGCAACAGCCGGTTAATATGCGGCTTCGAGGATTTCCAACAGGTTCGCGGTCGTTACTTCGCGACCCACCGTGTTTGAACGTTTCACTTCCTCGAGGACGGTTTCGGCGATCGAACCGATTTCTTCGCGCGCCACGCCGACGTCGCGCAGACGATTTGGCACTTCAAATTTGCCGATGAACCTTGCGACGCGATCGGCGCATTCCTGCGCCGCCATTTTTGGATTGGACGCGTCGAAGCGCAGTCCGAGGCCCTGTGCGATTGGCGCGAAACGCTCGGGTGCGACGCCCGCCATGAAGCGCATCACGTGCGGCAGCGTGATGCATGACGTGACGCCATGCGGCACGTTCCAGCGTGGACCGATCTGATGGCCGAGCGCGTGCGAGATTCCCGCGCGCGTGTTGTTCATGCCGAAGATCGAAAACCACGCCGCGAGCTGGCATTGCAGGCGATGCTCGAGTTCATCGCCGCCGCCTTTGAGCGAGGGCATCAGGTGCTCATCGAGCATCGCGATCGCTCGCGCCGCCAGCGTGTCGGTGAACGGCTGATGCCGCGACGAATACGAGCTCTCCACGGCGTGGTCGAGCGAGCGCATCGCGGTCGAAGCCCACAGCCAGGCCGGCGTTTCCGTCGTCATGACCGGGTCGAGAATGACGGCCCGGGCCATCAAGCGCGCGTCGGCGACACCACCCTTGATCATCGTCGCCTCGTCGGTGATGCCGCCCGCGGGAGTAAATTCTCCGGCCGAGAGCGTGGTCGGAATCGCGATCAGGATGATTTCGCGGCCGCCGGACTTGATCACGTTCATGATCGCGGCCTTGGCGCAGTCGTTGGGGCTGCCGCCGCCGAAGCTGACCAGCGCGTCGGCCTCGAGCCGCCGCGCTTCGTCGGCCAGCGCGAGCACGGTTTTCGAGGGCACATGCTGAGCCGTGCCGGTGAACGCTCCTGCGAGTGCATTGCCGCAGGCCTGCTTGACCTGTTCGAGCAGGCGCGAGCGGCCGAGGGTCTTGCCAGTAACGATCAGCGCGCGCCGTGCGCCGCGCCGCTCGAGCTCGCGGCCAAGCGATGCAACCTTGCCTTCGCCGTAGAGAACGGCTTCGAGGCGATTGTTGAAATAGAAGTCGGCGGCGGTGGCGCTCATAAAAACCTCCGGCAAGTCATTTTGATGATTACACCCGGCCAGCGCTCGATGTCATCCGAATCGACCTGACCGAAGAGCTGCACTCAGTAATAACCTCGCCCGCAAAGCGGGAGGGTCGGCTGGCCGGCAGCTTGAGATTTCTGAGTTCAAGCTGCTCTCCAGCCGGGTGAGGGTGTCTGCGGCGGGAGCATGCCGCAAACTTCGTTGCTCACATTCTGCCAAGCTTCGAGCGCTGCTCCCTCACCCGCGGTCCGATTCGCAGGGCGAATCGAACCGCAGCCTCTTCCGGCTTGCAGCTTCCGCCTGCGGCGTCAGCCGCGGGCGAGGCTATTGAGAGAAAGCGCGCGTCGGATTTTTGTGCGCTATCACTAACAGACAGCGCCTATCGCCTTCCGAACACGTCCGCGTCCTGGAGAACGAAATCGCAGACGCTGGTGGCGGGATGGCCCGTGATCGCTTCGACGTCGCGCGTCATTCGATCGTAGCGATTGGCGGCATACAGGCGCGCCGTCGTGAGGATGTGGGGGTCGAAGTGATCGGGCAGGTTGAGGCGGCGGAGCTCGTTGGCGCGCCATTCATCCAGCGGCACATCGACGTATCTCACTGGCGCGGCTGAGTGCGGCGGCATAATCCGCGGCGATCGCATTGAGATCCTGAGAACGTGGACCGGTCAGTTCGTAGAGCTTGCCGATGTGAATTTGATGCGCCTCTCAAGCGCCCAGTTGCAGCGCAGTCGCGCCGGTGCAATAGTTAAGTATATGCTTAACTATCAGCGATCGCTCGATCGTGTTTTCCAGGCACTGGCCGACCCTGCCCGCCGGACCATCGTCGAGCGCTTGAGCCGCGGCGCGGCGCCGGTCAAGGAGCTGGCGCGGCCGCTCGCGATGTCGTTGCCGGCCGTGATGCAGCATCTGCAGGTTCTCGAAGCCAGCGGGCTCGTCCATTCGGAAAAACGCGGGCGCGTCCGCACCTGCACGATCGAACCGGCCGTGCTCGACTCGGCGGGCAACTGGATCGCGTCGCGGCGGGCGACCTGGGAGCGCAATCTCGATCGCCTCGGCGAGTTCCTGGCGGCTGAGGAAGATGAAACGCCAAAAAGGAGAAAATGATGACCCAACGATCTGCTCATCACACGACCTTCGTGATCGAGCGCGACTACGACGCGCCGGTCGAGCGGGTATTCAACGCGTTCGGGGACCCTGCCGCGAAGCAACGATGGTTTGCCGGGCCGCATGAATGGGCCCGCGACGGATACCGCCTGGACTTTCGCGTCGGCGGCCGAGAGCATCTCTCGAGCGTGCCGCCCGAGGGGCCCGCGCATATATATGACGCGATCTACCAGGATATCGTGCCCAACCAACGGATCATCTTTAGCTACGAAATGCATCTCGACGATCGGCGCATTTCGGTTTCGCTGACGACGGTCGAGTTCAAGCACGCCAGCAACGGGACGCATCTGACCTTCACCGAGCAAGGCGCTTTCCTCGACGGCTACGACGATCCTCCGGGCCGCGAGCGCGGCACGCAGGCGCTTCTGGACAAACTCGGGGCAGAACTGCATCGACAAGTTGCATCAGGTTGACGGAAAGTGAGCTTGAGCGGAGGTGCGCTGACTCGGCGTGCCTCCGTATTCATCACTACGTACAATTGCGGAGCAAAGCGAAATTGCGGAGGTTTGACCTAATTTGAAGGCACTTGCTATGTTTACGCAGCCTAAGATTCGCGGATTCGATATTTAGTACGCAGCGTTATCGCCATAGCAGTCTCGAATTGTCATTCGAAATCCTTCGCATTTCGATTCGAAAGACTGCTGACGGTTTCGGAAGAAGACGCGATGGCGCGATTCGGATCGGTTTTGGGCATTAAGGGGAAACCGGGGGCATACCTACGCTCCAACGGGACGGCGGACGCTTATCTAATCATCACGGACCGATAATCTCATTCAATACCCTTATTCCCTGGATTGTCGTTCCTCCCTAACGATCTCAGGCTTTTGAGCTCGCTCATTCTCCCTTGATATCTCAAGTCATATCCTGCCTGCTCCTGGTAATGACGGCGGCAGCCGCCAGCGCGATTCTGTCGCGCTTGATACGGCGCACGACCGCCCGCGGTATCGCGATTTTGCTCGGGCTCGGCATTGCGATCGCGATCTTCAAGGGCGGCGTCGTCCTTTCGCGAGCCGATGTTCGATGGGAGCTCACGCTGGCCATCGCCATGTTCGTGATCGCGCTGGCCAGTGATGCGATCGAGCTCGCGCCGATCACCAAGCTGTCGCTGCAGACAATCGCGGTCGTGGCGTTCGCGATCCTGGGGCCGGCGTTCCGCTTTCTCGACTCTTTCGGCGCCAACGCCTCGGTGATGAGTATCTGGCTGCTGATGATCGCCAATGCGTTCGTTTTAATGGACGGCCTCAATGGGCTCGCCCCCGCAGTCGGTATTCTGGCCGCACTCGGCACCGCCACCGTCGCGGACGTCAACGGGCATCTGATCACTATGGTTGCGGCGCTGGCGATGGCGGGCGCGCTCGCGGGCTTCATGCTCTCCGATCCGGCGCCCGCAACGGCACGTATCGGCAATGGAGGAGCGCTGGCGGTCGGCGTCGTTCTGGGATTGCTCTCCGTTCATGCAAGCCGCGATGCGCATGCGACGTGGGCCCCGCGACTGGCGATTCCGTTGCTCATCATGATGGTCCCGCTGATCGAAACGATGACGGTGACGATGCGCGGCCTTGCCGCCGAGCGCGAGCTTGACAATGCCTATCATCGGCTCGGCCGGCTCGGCCTCACGCGTCTGCAGTCCCTGGTCGCGCTGGTTGTGCTCGAGGCTGGCGCCACCGTCGCCGCGGTCGTGATTGCATTCGTGCCCGAGCACGAAGCGGTGATGATGCTGCCCTATGTGGCGCTGCTTTTCGCGGTGCCGGTCGTGTTTCTGATGAACCAGGCGTTCGACGCGGCCGAGCCGCGCGGCACCGAGCTCTCGTTGATGGGCCGTCTGCTTTTTGCGGCGGGATCGCGCCGCACCGCAGTCACGATCGCGATGGACCTGATGGCGGCGACGGCGGCGTTCTTCGGCGCGCTGCTGCTGAGGTTCGATTTCGATATTCCTGTCACCTCGGTGGTCAAGATGCTGGTGACATTGCCCGGTGTGCTGATCGCGGCGCTGATCGCGTTCACGCTGACCGGAATTTACCGCTCGTCGCAGGCCTCAACCGCGGCCGGAGAAGCGATGCGCTTTGCGATCGCGGCGGTGACCGCGGCGGTGCTGGCCGGACTCTCTTCGCTGCCCGAGGAGTTCATCATCCCGCGGGGCTCGTGCGTGGTGTTCGCCGTGCTGCTTTTCAACCTGCTGCTGGCGACGCGCTGGTCGTCGGAAGTCCTGATGCGGCTCGCGCGCAACTTTGTTGCCGGCGCGCAGCGCGTGGTGATCATCGGTGCTGACGCGCATGGCGAGGCGGCGGTGAATCATCTTTTCACGACGACTGCGGCCGGAATCGAGTTGCTGGGCATCGTGGACGATGACGACTTCAAGCGCGGCAAACTCTTTCACGGCTACCCGGTACTCGGCTCAATTGAGGAGCTTGGCAAAATATTCGATCGCACGCGGTTCAACGAAATTCTGATCGCGCAGGAACCGCTCGCGGCAACGCAACTGAGTGCGCTGCAATCATTCGCCGCGAGTCACCAGGTGAGCCTGCGAAAGTTTTCGTTGTCATTTACCGAAGTCGAGCATTCGATTGGGCCGGGCGCGATGGCGCGCGCGCACTGAATCGCGATGCGGATAATCAGTTCAGCAATGCTGGCGGGCGTGGCCGCGCTCGCGATTGGGCGGGCGGCGTGCGCGTCGGAAATTGTCGGACGCGTCGTGGACTTCGGTGGCCGACCGGTTGCGGGAGAGACGGTCGTGCTGCGAATCATGTCGAGTACCAGGCGCCAGCAGGTTCTGACCGACGCGCAGGGCCGCTACGCGATCGACGATCTCAAGCCAGGAGTTTACGTTCTCTACCTTCGCGGCCAGTCCGCGGTCGCTTACGTCGCTGGCGAAGGGCTGACGGTAGACTGGGGCTTGCCTCTAAGTGCGCCTCCCGTCGCGGTCGCGACCCGAGGGGTCTCCAAGGCCGATGAGCCGCACGCTGCGGCGGCAGCGCCATCGGCGAATTCCGCGCAGAGCGCCGCATCGCGCTGACTGTGGGTAATTACAATTGGCGGTAATCTCGCCGATAATACGTGCACGGAAAGTTGTTCAAACCGTGAAGACCATATTCCAATCACGAGCGCATTCTTCGCATCGGTATCACCGGCGATTGGCGATCTCAGGCCTGGCGATGCTGCTGTCGTTGACAATCGCGGCGTGCAGCAGCTCGCAATCGCAAACAGCGCCAACGGCTACAGTCGCCGGTCCTGACCCGCGGATCCCGAGCGTCGCCAATACCGACCAGAATCAGGAGCGCCTGGCCGCACTCTGGACAAAGCGCACCGCGACCGAGGCCACGGTAGACTATCCCATCGGTCCCGGTGACGTGATCGAAGTCACCGTTCCAGGCGTTGACGATCTGAAGGATCAGATCGTCAGGGTTGGCGGCAATGGCAAGCTCGATCTTCCGCTCGTCGGTACGATTCAGGCCGCGGGCCTTACCGAGCCGCAGCTTCGCGATCAGATCAAGCAGGCGCTGACCAAGTACATGTACGACCCGCAGGTCGACGTATTCGTCAAGGAATACCACAGCCGGCAGGTCGCCGTGGTGGGCGCCGTGCGCGCTCCTGGTCTCGTCACGCTCAACGGTACCGGTGAGACGATTCTCGACCTGATCACGCAGGCCGGCGGTACGACTCCCGACGCTGCCGATGAGCTCGTGATGCTGCCGCAGGTGCAGGGCGGCAGTATCCACATGCAACAGGTCGCCCAGGCAATGACGGCCGACAACGCGCCGCAGGAAAGAGTCGTAAAGCCCGGTGCCGCCGGAACTGCACAGACCGCGGCCAACGCGGTGCAAGCTCCCGCTGCGCTAGGTGTGGTTTCCGTCGCCTCGCTGGAGCGCGAGGCGAGCAACGGTCCGGCCGTGGTGATTCCTTTGCGTGCCAACTCGTTTAATGGCGGCACGCACTATCTGAACATGCCGGTCGAGCCGGGCGACGTGTTGGTCGTGCCGGGCGGCGGCAACGTAATGGTGACCGGATGGGTCTTTCATCCGGGATTCTTCCAGGTCGGTTCGGGGCTCACCGTGCTCGGCGCGGTGGGATCAGCCGGCGGCGCGATGTATGCTGCCAACGCCGCCGACGCGACCCTCATCCGCACCGACGCCAACGGCAACAAGGTTTCGATCCCGGTCGACCTGGATAAAATCGCCAAGGGCGAGGATCCCGATATTCCGGTCCACGCCAACGACGTTATCGATGTTCCATACTCAGTCGCGAAGATCGGCCCCTACGTGGTCTACAACATCCTGAGCAAGATGATGGTGCCGCTGCCAACTTACTAATGACCGCAGCATAACGAGATGAATCAACCGCCATCACCATATTTCATTCGCCGCACCACCTCGCTCGAAGAGGCGCGCGACATCGATCCGCGCCACAGCTTTTTCGAAGAGGAAGACGAAGGCCGCATCGACTTTCATCAGTACTGGCGCATAGTCCACAAACACGTGGGGCTCATCGCCGCGATCGTCGCCGGCGTGACGCTGCTCACGCTGATTCACGAGCTGATGCAGACACCGATGTACACGGCCGAAGCGACGATCCTGATCAAACGGACCGCGCCGCAAATCCTCGGCTCCCAGGTGCAGAACGGCGACAACAGCGCGTCCGAGGGTTACGAATACGACGAGTACTTCAACACTACACAATACGAGATTCTGAAGAGCCGCAGCCTGGCCGAGAGCGCAATCAAGAACAACGGTCTCGAAAAGGTTCTGCTTAACGACGACGCCCAGGGCAAGCCCTCAGGGGCCCAGAGCTCGCGATCGATCGTCCAATGGTTGCGTGATTCGCTCGGCTTGCCGCAAGCGGCGCAGCAGGAGCAGCCGGCGCCGCGCCCGCGGTCCGCGTTGTCGGACGGCTCGGGGGTCAATCCCAAGGCGGTCGGCGCGTATATGGCGGCGCTTGCGATCAAACCGGTGCCCGACACGAACCTTGTTGACATCAAGTTTACGACGCCCACTCCCGAGCTCTCTGCTGAACTCGCAAACGCCCACGCCCACGCCTATATCCGCCAGGGAATCGAGCTGCACAGCCAGGCCAACGAAGAGGCGCAGAAATTCCTCCAGAACAAGCTGGTCGACCTCAAGGAGCAACTCCAGAAATCGGAGTACGCGCTTAACCGCTACCGGCGCGATCAGGGGATCGTGCCGGGCTTGATGTCGCTCGACGGTAAAGAGACCGTCGTCCTCGATCGGCTTTCCGATCTGAGTAAGGACCTGACCAAGGCCCAAGTCGACCGCATCGACCTCGAGTCAAAGGTGCAGATGGCGGAGAACCATCAATTCAATGCCTTGCCTGAGATGCTCGATGACAAATCGCTACAAACTTTGCGTCAGGAATACGACGGACTGGCGACCGAATACGCCGGGATGGCCAAGCAGTTCAAACCCGACTATCCGCCGCTCGCGCGCTTGCAGGCCAAGAAGGACGAGCTCCAGTCAGATATCGACGCCGAAGAGGAGCGCGTCGCCGGCAGTATCGAATCGGAATACAAGGAAGCCCAGGAACGCGAGAACCGCCTGCAGGAAGAGATGGATAAGTCGCGCACCCATGCAATGGGGCTCAACGACGCGGCCGTCGAGTACGCGATCCTGCAGCGCGAAGTCGACACCAATCGTGACCTCTACAACAGTGTGCTCCAGCGCATGAAGGACGTGGGCCTCGCCTCCGAGGCGCGCTCCTCCAACGTCGTGATCGTCGACACTGCCGAGGTGCCGCACCTGCGTTCGAGTCCGCTGATCAAACAGAGCGTGCTGACTGCGGCGGTGCTGTCCCTGGTCGGCGGCATCGGCCTCGCCTTCATGCTCGAGTTCTTCAACAACCGCATCAAGACGCCCGAGGAAATCGAGCAATATCTCAAGATGCCGAGCCTGGCGGTGGTGCCAGAGTTCGGCGCTTTGCCGCCGAACAAGACCGCGGCTTCATCACTGAGTCTCGATCGGGTGCGGCGGCTTGCGATCGGGTCGAGCGCGCTCGCCCGCGAAGGGCATACCAAGGATCTGGTCGGCGCTCTCAATCCCTACTCGATGCATGGCGAGGCATATCGCACGCTGCGCACCGGAATCCTGCTCTCGCGCGCCGGCTCGCCGCCCAAGGTGATCCTGTTGACCAGCACCACCAGCGGCGAAGGCAAGACCGCGACCGCTACCAACTCGGCCGTGCTCTTCGCGCATACCGGCGCCAAGGTCCTGCTCATCGATGCCGACCTGCGCAAGCCGCGATGCCATCGCGTGTTCAACGTCGATAAGGAAGTCGGCCTCACCGAAGCGCTCACCGGCCGCCGCGATATTCACGAGGTTATCCGCACCACCCACGTTGACGGTTTGTCGCTCCTGACCTCCGGCTCGCTGCCGCCGAATCCGACCGAATTGCTCGGCTCCGAAAAGATGCGTCAAATCCTCGCGCAGCTCGCCGAGGAATATGACTTCGTGATTATCGACTCGCCGCCGGTGCTGCCGGTCAGCGATTCGATCATTCTCTCGACGCTGGTCGATGGGGTCGTGGTAGTAGTGAGCAGCGTCGGCACGGCGAAGCAGCAGGTGCGAATCGCTTGTTCGCGGCTTCGCTATGCGCGCGCCAAGATCTTCGGCGCGGTGCTCAACAAGGTCAATTTGCAAAGCCCCGAGTACAAGTACTACTCGAGCTACTACTATCAGTACTCGAACGAGATCCTCGAAGGTTCGCCCGACGTGGAATCGCGCAAGAGCGGCGGGTCAGCAGATTCGCTCTGAGGAATCCGCGCCCTGCGCGGCTCCTTAATCAGACTTGCTCAAACTCGACAGGCTGTTTACCTGGATCGTCTGCGCGTTGGTGATCCTCGCCCCGCTCGCATTCGGTACGGTTTATCCCTGGGCCTATCGCCTCGCGGAGGCGGCGGCATTCGCGGCCGGCGCGCTGTGGATGCTCAAGCTTGCAGTCCTGGCGCAGCGCGGCGATTCGCCGGCGCCGGAAAATCGTGCGCTGATGCTCGCCATCGGTGTGCCGCTGGGCCTGCTGCTCGTGCTGGTCGCAGTACAGCTCGTGCCGATGCCGCCTGGGTTGCTGCGCGTGATCTCGCCCGCGACTTACGATCTGTACAGCAGGGCCTTCCCCGATTGGCCCGCGCGCGCGCCCTACGCCGGGATGACGGTCGAGGCGGGCGCGGCGCCGGCGGTCACCTTGACTTCGAATTCAGTAGTGCTGCCGACCGAACAGGAAATTAGCGCCGGCGCTCCAATTCCATTTGCTCCAGCGACCCTGACGGTTGGTCCACCGTCGGCCAACGTCGTGAGTGCACCGATGCCCCTTCAGCCCACCGGCGTCGCGCGCTTGTTCTCCGACAAATGGCGTCCGCTTGCCGTGGCCTGGCCGCTCACAATTACCGGTCTTGGCGGCGCGTTTGCGATCGCGACGCTGCTGCTCGCGGTTTGCTTCTATCCGTTCGGTTCGAGCGCGGGCCCGAGCGACAGTTCCCGGTTTATCCGCGCGGTTCTGATGTCGATGATCGCGGCGTGTGTGATGGTCGCGCTGGTTGGTTTGATCGAGGTCGCGACCTGGAACGGCCGCGTGCTTTGGATCATGGTCCCCTTCGACTGGGGGAAGCCCCTTTTCGATGAAGCCGCGCGCCGCGCGCGCGGACCGTTCGTCAATCCTGACCACTTCGCCGGTTACCTGGCGATGCTCTTTCCGCTGCTGCTATCGCTCGCCGTGTTCGGCGGGTTCCCGGCGCGCGAGGGCGTTGGTCCGGGCGCGCGCGTAACCGCGGCGATCGCGTTGTTCCTGGCGTTCGCGGCCGTCGCGCTGAGCCAGTCGCGTGCCGGATGGCTCGGCGTCGCCGTCGGCACCATTCTGCTCGTCACTCTCGTCCTGACCGAGTTCAGCCGCCGCGAAGAGGGCAAGAGCGCCAGCGCCGGTGCGCGGGCGTTGCGCCTGTCGCTGTCGATCCTTTCGGTGATGCTCCTGTTGACGCTGTTTTTCGTCGGCACCCAGGGACGGCATCTTACGGCCCAGCGGCTCGGGAGCACGGTGACCGGAGTTGATTTGAGGGAGCGACTCGTAGTTTGGGCGCGTTCACTAGTGGTGTTCCGCGAGTTTCCGCTTTTCGGCGTGGGGCTTGGCGGATGGCCCGCGATTTTCCACCATTTCCAGCCCCCTCCTCACGTCGCGGTTTATTTCAATCGCGCGCACAACGACTACCTGCAGATGCTGGTCGAGATTGGCGCGATCGGCATGCTGCTCCTGGGCTGGCTCCTGGTGCGCGCGGCGCTCAGGCTGCGCGCCGGCCTCGCCGCGGTGTCCGAGCCGATGCTGCCCGCGTACGCCGCGCTGCTCTCAGCGCTGGTCGTGATAGGAGTGGTCGAGTCCTTCGATTTCGATTTGCAGATTCCGGCCAATTTGATTCTCTTTGTGACGATTCTCGGCCTCGCATTGCGCATGAGCCTCGGCCAGATCGGCGTGGTCAGCACGGCCCAACCCAAGGCGTGGGCGTTCGTGCGATTGGTGCCCGCGGCGTTCGCGACGGTGGCGGGCATCCTCGCGATCGTGCTCCAGGAGGGACCACCGTACCCGTACAACCTCGGTCATCCGATTGCGGCGACGCTGATGATGGATCAGTTGGTTGGCTATCCAACCGAGCCCGCGGTGCATCTGACCTTGCTCGATCGCTACGGCGCGTCGCTGCCACCCGGTGTCGTATCGCACGAGCTGGCCGCGGCAGCATGGCTCGATTCAACCGATCCGCGCGCGCACGACCTTTATGCGCGGGATCTTATCGATCACGGCGATCGGGATGGCGCGGCGCGTGAGATCGCTGTTTCCGTCTACGCCTCGCCCGAAACAAACGCCCATGAATATCTCGAGCCGCGTATCGTTCCGTGGCTGCCCGACGATCAAAAGCGCGCGATCGAGGAGTCGCTAAGGCGCGCCGTTGCCGCCGGTTTCCCTCATGCGGGATCGACGCTGGGCGCATACTACGACGCGCTCGATCGTTCGCCTGACAGTGCCGCGGTAAGTCTCGCCGCCGCAACTCACGAACCCGATCCCGCGCGGCGCGCCGAGTTGTTTTGCGTCGCCGGAGACTCGTACCTGAAATCGGGCATGCTGCAGAAGGCTGGCGAAGTATTCCGCCGTGCGATTGAGAGCGATCCCGAAAGCTCCGAGGCCTACATTGCTCTGATTTCGCGCGTGCTTGTTCCTTACGGCGAATACGACGACGCACATCAATTGGTCGCGCAGGCGACGCAGAGCGGCGCCGATGCCTGCCGAATCGCGATCGCATTTTCTGACGGCGCGCAGAATCGTGGACGCTCGGACGTCGCCGAACAAGCGCTCGGCGAGGCGCTTTCCAATGACGCGAGCTCGTTCGAATGCACCTTGGAGTTGGGCAAACTCTATGCGCGCGAAGGACGTGATGCGCGTGCGGTGCTGGTGCTGAAACAGGCGGCCACGCTCAATCCCGATTCTGTCGATGCGTGGATGACGCTCGGTTCGGTCGCCGAACGCAGCTACGACTACTTCACCGCCGAGAAGGCCTACGATGAGGCCGAGCGTCTGGCGCCGCACGATCGCGAAGTGACGGTGCAGGTGAGCGACTTCAAACGCAAAATGACCGAGCCGGCGGCGACCGCCGCGAGCGTTACCCAGTAGCCGCGGCTGATTCAGAATGTGTGGAATAGGCGGATTGCTCGGGATTCGTGACGAGGATGGCGCGGTCGCGCAGCGCATACTTGCAGCGCTCCGACATCGCGGACCCGACGATGAAGGGTTCGTGCAGCTTCTTCCTGCTGCCTCGCTCGTGCACACGCGGCTTTCGATCTTCGACCTGACTTCCGCGGGCCATCAGCCGATGTCCGATCGATCGGCTCGCGACAATGATGCGCTGTGGGTCGTCTTCAACGGAGAGATCTATAACTTTCGCGAACTTCAGACCGAACTCGTCGGCGCCGGATACTCCTTCAATACGCGCTGCGACACCGAGGTTATCTTAAAGAGCTACCGGCATTGGGGTGCCGACGCGGTCAAGCATTGGCGCGGCATGTTCGCGATCTGCCTCGTCGACTTGGCACGGCGCACGGCGTGGCTATATCGCGATCGCCTCGGGATAAAGCCCCTCTACACGTACCGCCCTGCGGGAGGTGGCCTGATATTCGCGAGCGAGGCGCGGGCCTTGCTGGCTGCCGGTCCGGAACTCGTGGAGCGTCGCGTCGATCCTGCGGCGATGGAAACGTTCCTCGCCCAGGGCGCTGTGCAAGGCTATGCCGGCTTCATTAAAGGTATTTCGCTGCTGCGCCCGGGCGAGATGGTCGGTGTCGACCTTGATACCGGCAATGAAATTGGACGATCAACTTACTGGAGCTTTCCGCAGCAGACTCCGGCTATCCGCTCGCGCGATCGAACGATTTCAGAATTGCGCGAAGTCGCCGCCGACGCCCTGCGGCTGCATCTGGCGAGCGACGCGCCGCTCGGTCTGTTTTTGAGCGGAGGAATCGATTCGGCGGCCCTGCTGGCGATGGCCTCGCATTCGTTCACGGGCCAGCTTCGGACTCTGACGGTCGGTTTCGATGCAGCGCGGTTCGATGAAAGCGCCGCGGCCGCGCTCACCGCCGCGCGCTTTCCCGTGGAGCATCAGACGATTCACCTTGGGGGCGAAGACGTGCTGGCTCATCTCGATGACGCGCTGGCAGCCGTCGATCAACCGACAGTGGATGGATTCAACACGTACTTCGTGAGCCGCGCGGCGCGCGACGCGGGGCTGACCGTGGCGCTCTCCGGGCTCGGCGGCGACGAGTTGTTCGGTGGCTATGCGACTTTTCGCGATGTGCCGCGTGCGCAGGCGCTGCGCAATAACCCCGTCGCGCGCACCGCGGCGCTGATCGCCGGGCATTTCGCCGGCGGCCGTGCGGGCCCCAAGCTGCTCGAAGCCTGCCAGCGGCCGAGCGACACTCTCTCGATGTATCTGTTGCGGCGCGAGGTCTTTTTGCCCATCGACCGGCGCGCGCTGATGCCTTTGCCGCGTGAATGCGATGCGCAGAGCGGATTGAATTCCGACTTGATGCACGAGGTGCGCGAGCAATCGCGCTCCACCGACGCCGCGACGCAAATCAGTTTTTTGGAAATGAATCTGTACATGCGCCACATGCTGCTCCGCGACGCCGACGCTTTCAGCATGGCAACGCCGATCGAGTATCGTGTGCCCTTTCTCGATCATCGCCTCGTCGAAGCCGTTTTTCCGCTGAGCGGAGCGTTGAAGCTGCCTGACCCGCGGCCCAAGCCGCTGCTGCTCGACATCGCCGAGGGCGCGGTGCCGCGCTCGGTTTGGCAGCGCGCCAAGCAGGGTTTCGCGTTTCCATGGGCCAACTGGTTCGCCGCCGGAAATCCGCTTCACGAAAGAGCGCGCGACGCCGTCAATGACCTGCACACGTGGCGTGACCTGGGCCTCGAGGCGCGCGCAATCGAGACGATCTGGCGCCGCTTCCAGACCAACGATCGCCGCACGAGCCCCTTGCAGATTCTGTCGTTCGTGGTCCTGCGCGACTTTTGCGCACGTCATCAACTGAGCGCCGCTTGAAGATCCTGTTTCTCAACCCCGGTGCCGAACTCGGCGGCGCGGAACGCAGCCTGCTCTTTCTTATCGAGAGCCTGCGAAGCGCGCGCCCGCATTGGCCGGTCGAGCTGATCGCCGGCGCGCACGGTCCATTGCTCGAGCGCGCGCGGTGTCTCGGTGCGACGGCCTCGGTGTGTGAGTTTCCGCCTTCGCTTGCGCGGCTTGGCGATTCGGGATCGAGGGCGCAGGCATCGCCGATGCTCGCGATGGCGGGCGGAATTGGCCGGGCTGCGCTGCCGAGCCTCGCTTATCTTTACGGCTTGCGAAGGGCAATTGAGCGCGCAGCGCCGGATGTGATCCACAGCAACGGCTTCAAGATGCATATCATGGCGGCGTACGCGCGAATGCCCGGGTGTCGTCTGGTCTGGCACGTTCGCGATTTCGTTAGCGCGCGGCCAGCGATGTCGCGGCTCATGCGCGCGCATTCAAATCGTGCTGCGCTGGCGATCGCGAACTCCGCCAGCATCGCAGACGATCTCCGCAGCGTCTGCGGGGATGGTCTGCGGATCGCGACGGTGCATAACGCAGTCGATCTCGAACGATACCGCCCCGATGGGATCGCGGCGGATCTCGACGCATTGGCCGCGATGCCTGCGGCCGCTCCCAAGGTCGTCAAAATCGGGATGGTTGCGACGATGGCGCGTTGGAAAGGGCAGCCAGTTTTCCTTCGCGCCATAAAAGAGGTCGCGAAGTTTGTACCGCTGCGCGCTTACGTCGTCGGCGGACCGATCTATCAGCGCGACGCGAGCCAATTTTCGCTGAGCGAGCTGAAACGATTAGCGGCGGACCTCGGAATTTCCGAAATCGTCGGATTCACCGGGCAAGTCGTCGATACGGCCCAGGTGATGCGCGCGCTGGATATCGTTGTTCACGCCAGTGTCGAGCCGGAGCCTTTCGGTCTGGTCGTCGCCGAAGCGATGGCATGCGGCCGCGCGACGGTCGTCGCGGGCGCGGGCGGTGTGATGGAAATCGTCACGCCGGGAGCCGACGCGCTGGTGCATCGCCCGGGCGACGCGGCGGACCTGGCCAACACGATCGTGCGCCTTGCACTCGATTCCGATCTCGCTCGTCGACTCGGCGCGGCGGCGCGCCTTGCAGCCGAACGGCGCTTCAGCCGCGATCGGATGACGGCGCAGATTCTTCCTCTCTATGAGAGACTCGCAGTCGGCCAGGCGGTGGAAAGTGGCGACACCGCAGCCGGAAGCGCGCGCGCCTGATGCTGGGGATAGCGCTATGCGCACTCGCTCTGATTGTGACCTTGCTCACCGCGCGCCGCTCGCTCCCGGCCGGGATCGGTGTGACGCTTTTCTTTGGCTACATGTACGGGATCACCCGCGCGAATATCGCCGAAACTGCGGGGCACTTCATCTTCGACGCGGCCGTGATCGGACTCTATGCCGGGCTGTTAATTCGCCGCCGCAACCCGATAGCGCGTCGAAAGATCCGCCGGATCATGCCGTGGTTTCTGATCCTTGTCGGCTGGCCGTTCGTGATGCTGCTGATGCCGCTTCAGGATCCGATGATCCAGCTGGTAGGGTTTCGCGCTCAGGTGTTTTTCCTGCCGTTCCTTTTGATCGGCGCGATGCTTGATGACGAGGACTTGTATTCGATCGTTTACTGGATAGGGGCGCTCAACCTGCTGGCGTTCGGGTTCGCAATCGCCGAGTACTTCATCGGAGTGCAGAAATTCTTCCCCCTGTCGGAAATGACCAGGTCGCTCGTCTATGGCTCCAACGACGTGCTGGGTAACCAGATGCGAATTCCCTCGACCTTTGTCGCGTCGGCGAGTTACGGCGGCGTGATGGTCCTCAGTTTGCCCTGGCTCGTCGGCGCGTGGGTACAGAAGGAGATTCGGGGCTGGAACCGCGGGTTCATCGCGGTCGCGTTCTTCGCCGCGGCGATCGGCGTCTTCCTGTCAGCGTCGCGCACTCAGGCATTGATCCTGATAGCGCTGGTGATCGTGATCGCGTTCACGATGCGCGCACGGGCAGGCACCTACGTTGGATGGGCCGTGCTGGTCGGAGCTGCCGCGTGGCTGGTTGTCAGCGCGCCGCGGCTGCAACGTGTCACCACGATCCGCGACGCGAGCTATGTCGAGACGCGGCTCCACAACAGCGCAAACGCAAGCTTCTTCGCCGCCGCCGAGCAGCATCCCCTGGGCATCGGTCTCGGCGCAGGGGGTACCAGCATTCCCTACTTTCTGCGCGAACGTCTGAACGCCGAAGATTCGATCGTGATCGAAAACGAATACGCGCGGATCATGCTCGAGCAGGGACTGCCAGGCCTCTTCATCTGGTTAGCTTTTATTGGCTGGGTGTTGACCCGGGCGGCGCCGCGCCGATCTGACAAGTGGTTTCTTTCGCGGCGGCTGGCTTACGTTGTGGTCGCGCTCGTCCTCGCCACCGGTGCGATTGGCATCGGCATGTTGAGTTGGGCCCCTGGAACCGCCGAGCTGCTGATCCTCGTCGGATGGATATCGGCGCCACGCATAGTTCGCGTGCCGGCCGCGGCGCGCAATCGAGTCATGGAGCAGGAGCATCTTCAGCCGCTCCTTTTCGGACGGTGAACGTGCAGCGATCGGAAATCTCGCCCGGGCCTCCCTGGGTCATCGTTGCCGGTGGATTTCATCGCCACGGCGGTATGGACGCCGCTAACGCGGCGCTTGCCTCGTATCTGGCGGAGCGCGGCACCCCTGTGCATCTGGTCGGCCACCTGTTCGATGAGCAGCTGTTGAAAAACCCCGCGCTCACGGCGTATCGCGTCGCTCGTCCGTTGGGCTCTGACTTGCTCGGGCACAGAAGCTTGGAGCGCAGGGGTTGGGCGGTCGCCAACCGAATCCTGCGCTCAAACTCCGAGACCCGAGTCGTGGTCAATGGCGGCAACTGCAACTTCTCGGACATCAACTGGGCGCATGCGGTGCATCGCGCTTGGGCCGTGAGCGATGAAGGCGCTCCGGTTTCATTTCGAATCAAGCATCGGCTTGAAAAGTACTTGAACCGCCAACGAGAACGCAGGGCGTTTACTTCAGCCCGGGTGATACTTGCCAATTCCAATCGCACCCGCGACGAGATCATACGCCTCGGCGTCCCGCCCAATCGTGTCCACACTGTTTATCTCGGTGCGGAACCGCGTTGGAGGGCGATAGACGATCGCGTGCGGGCGGCGGCGCGCGACTCATTCCGGATTGCCCTGGATCGACCGGCCATCGCGTTCATTGGCGCATTGGGACACGATCGCAACAAAGGCTTCGACACGCTCTGGCAGGCGTGGCAGAAACTCAGCGCAATCGTTAACTGGGATGTCGATCTGCTGGTCGCCGGAGGCGGTCGCGCGCTCGATTCATGGCGCCAGCGCGTCAGCGACGCAGGCCTCGGGCAGCGCGTCCATCTGCTTGGTCACATTGCGACGGTCTCTCAAGTTCTGGCCGCCGCCGATCTGCTTGTCAGCCCGGTCCGTTACGAAGCTTACGGACTGAACGTTCACGAGGCGTTGTGCTGTGGCGTACCTGCAATAGTTACCGCCACCGCAGGGATCGCAGAGCGGTTTCCCGCTACTCTGCAAGACTGGTTGATTCCCAATCCCAACGATGTCGAAGACCTGGTTCGCCGCCTGCTTTTGTGGCGTACCTCGCGCGCCAGTTGGAAGGAACACGTCCGTCCTTTGATGCATGAACTGCGCGCGCGTAGCTGGGAGCAGATGGCGGCGGAGATCGTCGCGATCGTATCGGACGCTCCCTCGTCAAAGGTCGCTTGCGCCTGATGTCGTCAGCTCTTGCGCGTGTATTGCATGTCGTCCCCGCGCTTTTTTCCGCCAATGACGGCGTGGTGGGTGGCGCCGAGCGCTACGCCTTCGAGCTCGCGCGGCACATGGCCGACGAAGTTCCGACCCGGCTCGTGACATTCGGTGATGAAGCGCGCGAAGATCGTGTCGGTAATCTTCACTATCGCGTGATTGGCAATTCCTGGTACGTGCGGGGCGAGCGGCAGAATCCATTTTCGACGGCTCTGATCGGCGAGCTGCGCGCGGCCGATGTCGTGCACTGCCATCAGCAGCACATCGTCGCAAGCAGCGTCGCGGCGCTCTTCTGCCGAATGAGCGGGCGGCGCGCATTCGTGACCGACGAAGGCGGCGGCGGCTTCGACGTGTCGGCATTCATCTCGACTGACCGCTGGTTCACCGCGCATTTGCATCTGAGCAATTTTGCGCGCGCGCGATTCGGCCACGCGGACAAGCCCTGGGCGCAGGTGATACTGGGCGGTGTCGATACCGTGAAGTTTGCTCCCGACGACTCGATCAGGCGCGATGTGCGCGCCCTCTTCGTCGGACGAATCCTGCCGCACAAGGGCGTCGCCGATCTGATCGAAGCCGTCGAGCCGCCGCTCGGCCTCGAAATAATCGGCAGGGCATACGATCGATCTTTTGTCGCGGCGCTGCGGACTCGCGCCGAGGGCAAAGAAGTAACTTTCCGTCATGACGTCAGTGACTCCGAGTTGGTCGAAGCGTATCGGCGCGCGCTCTGTGTCGTGCTGCCGAGCGTATATCGCGCGGCCGATGGCGGTGAGACTCCGGTGCCGGAGCTGCTCGGCCAGACGCTCCTCGAGGGAATGGCTTGTGGCGCGCCGGCGATTTGTACCGCCGTCGCGAGCATGACCGAGATCGTCGAGGACGGTGTCAACGGATTCGTTGTGCCACCGAACAATCCACAGGCATTGCGTGAGCGGATCATTTTTCTGCGCGAGCACCCGGAGACCGCGCGCGCGATGGGTCTCGCGGCGCGTCAGCGGGTGCTCGAGAAGTTCACCTGGCCGCGAGTCGTAAAGCGCTGCCTCGAGATTTATGCGGCCTGACGGACCGTCGTGACGCGCTGGGAAATCATCACCGGCGAGTATCCGCCCCAACCTGGCGGGGTCGCCGACTACTCGCAGTTTGTCGCGCGCGCCCTGGTCAGCGCCGGGGACGAGGTCGCGATCCACGCGCCAGGATCGGCTGACTCTGAGACAGACGACGCGGGCGTGCGCGTTTGCCGTTTGCCCGACAGATTTGGACGCGCTGCCCGGCGCGAACTAAGTCACACTATCGATGGTCGCGCGCGAATCCTGGTGCAATACGTCCCGCACGCGTTCGGCCTCAAGGCGATGAACTTGCCGTTCTGCATTTGGCTCTACCAGCAACGGCATCGCGACGTTACGGTGATGTTCCACGAAGTCGCGTACCCGATTCGGCGCCAGCAGCCGATGAGGCGCAACCTGCTCGGCACGACGCATCGTTTGATGGCAGCTCTCGTCGCGCGAAGCGCGAAGCGCATTCTCGTCGCGGCCGAAGCATGGCGCAGCACAGTACGAGCTTACGCACCGGCCGACTGCCCAATCCTGTGGGCTCCCGTACCTGGCAATATCCCGGTGGTCGATGACACCGACGCGATGAAGGTGCAGCGGATGCGCTACGCGCCGCGCGGCGAAGCGCTCATCGGACACTTCGGCACCTATGGCACGGAGCGATCGCAACTGTTGAGACAAGCGCTACAGCCGATTCTCGACTCGAGCGGTGCCAACCTGCTCCTGATCGGCCGCGGCAGCGAAGAATTCCGCACTACGCTGGTCGTGCGGTACCCGTCGGCGGCCAATCGTGTGCATGCGACGGGAAGTCTCGATCGCGGCGACGCTTCGCTCTCCATTTCGGCGTGCGATGCGATGCTGCAGCCGTACGAGGACGGAATCACCTCGCGCAATGCGAGCGCGATCGCGGCGCTCGCCCATTCAAGGCCGCTTGTCGCGAACGCCGGTTCTCACAGCGAAAACATGTGGAACCGCTCGGCCGGTGTACTTGCGATTCGGTCCGCCAGCCCGCGCGAGCTCGGGATCGCCGCGCTCGATCTCGTACGCGATCGCGAGCGCGCTCGGGCGATGGGGTGTGCGGGTGCGGCGCTTTATCAAGAGGTGTTCGACCTCCGACACACAGTGAACTTGCTGCGGGAAGTTCGATGCGAGTTCTGATCGCGACGCGCGATCGTGCGCTCCTCGGCGGACTCGAGGTTTACCTGCGAGCCGTCCTGGGCGCGCTTGCCGCCGCGCACATCGAGGTTGCCATTCTCGCCGAACATGACGCGCCACGCGGAACAGAGCCGCTGGACGCGTCCGTGCAAGTTCCGGTCTGGTGCGTGGATCGAAGCAGCGCGGAAAGCGCGGTTAAGGCCGCTCGCCAATGGTATCCCGACCTCGTTTTCTCCCACGGGCTCGAGGATGCAAGCTTGTCGGATCGGGTGGTCGCGATGGCGCCCTCGATTTACTTCGCGCACGGCTATCACGGCCTCTGTATCAGCGGTGAAAGGATGCACAAGAATCCCGCCGCACAGACTTGTCATCGGCGGTTTGGTTGGCAATGTCTCGGGCACTACTACCCGCGCCGATGCGGCGGGCTCAGTCCGATCACGATGTGGCGCGACTACTCACGCGAGATGCGCGAGCGCGAACGCCTGACACGATTCTCCGCGATCCTTACAACTTCCGACTATGTGCGTCGCGAATTCGAGCACCTGGTTCCGGCACAACGCCTGCGTAAGGTGCCGATGCTGGTGCGTAAGCCGGCCAGTGTGCGGGCGATTGGCCTTGACGATTCGCGCCGCCAGCGCCGGCTGCTCTTCGCCGGCCGCATGACGCCGCTCAAAGGCGGCGATTTTCTGCTCGACGCGTTGCCCGAGGTCGCGCGCGCTTTGGGTGCTGAGCTCGAGCTGACGATGGCAGGCGACGGACCATCGCGAGAGACGTGGCAGCTCAAGGCCCGTCGTCTGGAGACCGATCCCGGGATCGCGGTTCGTTTTCCGGGATGGCTTTCCGAGGCGCAACTAGGACAGGAACTTGCGCGTACCGATCTGCTGGTGATGCCGAGCGTGTGGCCCGAGCCCTTTGGGCTGATTGGCGCCGAGGCGGCACGGCTCGGAATTCCCAGTGCGGCTTTTGACGTTGGCGGAATCTCCGAGTGGCTGCTCGATGGCATCAGCGGCGCGCTCGCTCCCTCGAATCCGCCGACGGCCAAACAACTTGCCACGGCGATTCTGCGATGCCTGGGTGATGGTGAGACGTATCTTCAACTTGCACGCGGTGCGCTCGAAAGTTCGTCGCGCTTCGATCCGGAACTTCATCTTGCGGCGCTCCTCGAAATCTTCGGGCAGGTAGCACCCAATTCCGAGTTGGAGCGCGCCAGGACCGCATGACCGCGCCGTCGCCAATAGGTGGCGCGAATACCTTGCAGCCTAAGCCGCTGCGGGTCGCAATTATTGCCGACTTTGTTGAAGAGCGATGGCCGAGCATGGACCTCGTCGCGACGATGCTGGCGCGCGAGCTTCGCAGTGTGCGCGGCGCCGTGCCGATCGAAGCGGAGGTTCTGCGGCCTGTGTTTCTGCGGCCGCTCACGCGGTACGCGCGACTTGCGCGTTCGCGCGATGCCTGCAACGTCGAGCGCGCGCTCAATCGCTATGTTCGCTATCCACTCTGGCTCCGGCGCCAGCGCGCCAGGTTCGACGTTTTCCACGTCGTCGATCACAGCTACGCACATCTGGTGAATTATCTTCCAGTGGAGCGAACAATCGTTACCTGTCATGACCTCGACGCGTTTCGACCGCTGCTGGAGCAAACGAGCGGAGCGCGGAACACGATCTTCCGTGCGATTGCCGGCCGTCTCGCAAAAGGACTGCGGCGCGCGGCGATCGTTAGCTGCGTCAGCACGGCGACATGCGATGCGCTTTTGAAGTCGGGAATTCGCACCGGCGACAACACGATCGTCGTTAACAACGGCGTCGATGCCGAAACGCTCGCCGCGGGCGACGCCGAGGCGGAAAAAACGGCAGCCCAGATGCTGGGTGCGCCACGTGCGGATCGAATCGAGATTCTGCACGTTGGACATGGGGAGGCTCGCAAACGAATCGACGTAGCACTGAAGGTCTTCGCGCAAATCTGCCGCGAATTCCCAGCCGCTCGCTTGATTCGCGCCGGTGGCCCGCTAAACGATCAGCTAACGGAGTTGGCGGGTTCGCTTGGGATATTCGACCGTATCGTTACGTTGCCGTTCGTCGAGCGAAGAGTGCTGGCGGCGATCTACCGCCGCGCGGCGCTGCTCCTGATGCCGTCGGAGGCCGAAGGGTTCGGGCTGCCGGTGGTCGAAGCGCTTGCGTGCGGAACTCCGGTGGTCGCAAGCGATATTCCTGTGCTGCGCGAAGTAGGTGGTGCGACGGCGGAGTATTGCCCGGTCGGCGATATCGCGCGGTGGTGTGAAAGCGCGACGGCGATTCTGCATGAGCGAGCGAATGATACCGCCGCATTCGACCGGCGCAGTGCGGCAGGAATAGCGTGGAGCGCCCGATTCTCGTGGGCCGGCCATGCAACGCGTATGGTGAATCTCTACCACGCAGTCGCGAGCGCCGCCGCGCATGAACAGTTCGAACAATCCGATTCGTTGTCAGCCATGAAACAGGCGCGGACAGGTCACCGGCGCGGGATTCATAGGCAGCCGACGCGGTGACAAATTGCCGACGGGAAAGTCCGTTCGATTTCAGTCTGAAACCTGCTGAGCGCGACCCGGAGCGGCGAGCCCTGCGTCTTGGCAGTGCGACTAAGGACTAGTTCAACGAAGACCTCCGATAAATTACGCGTCGTTCATGTAGGTAAGTTCTATCCGCCGCATGTCGGCGGAATGGAAACTCACCTCGAGGCGTTATGCGGCGAACTGCGCAAGTCGGTCGACGTGCGGGTGCTCGTCGCCAACGACCATCGCGGTGACGATGAAGCGATCGTAAATGGCGTAGCCGTGTCGCGGCTGGCGATCCAGATGACGATCGCGGGCGCGCCGATCTGCCCGGCGATGGCATGGAAAATCCGACGCGCATCGTCGGATATCGTCCACGTCCATCTGCCGAATCCCGCCGGCGTGATCGCCGCGCTGGCCAGTGGCAGCGGGAGTCATTTGATAGCTACGTGGCATAGCGACGTTGTCAGACAGCGCCGGCTCGCGCGCGTGTTCGAGCCTATCCAGCGCCGGTTCTTGCGCCGGTGTGCCGCCGTTATTGCGACTTCGCCGGACTACGTAGAGAGTTCTGAACCGCTGAATCGTATGCGTGATCGATGTCATGTAGTTCCGTATGGCATCGATCCTTCCCGCTATCGCAAGGCGGACGAGGCGGAAGTTCGAGAGATTCGCGAGCGCTTCGGCGAGCGGATCGTCTTGGCCGTGGGACGACTGGTCTACTACAAAGGCTTCGAGAACCTGGTTCGTGCCGCCGCGAAAATCGACGCGAAGATACTCATGGTCGGCGAGGGACCGCTGCGACCTGCCCTCCTGAAAGAGGCGCACGAGCTGGGTGTCGATGACCGCGTTGTGTTTCTGGGCGAGATGCAACCATCAGTGATCCCTTACTACCATGCCGCCGACGTGTTCGTGCTGCCCTCGATCGCGCGCAGCGAGGCTTTCGGTATCGTTCAGCTCGAAGCGATGGCAACCGGACTGCCGGTGGTAAACACCAGGATTGCGTCGGGGGTGCCGTTCGTCTCGCGCGACGGCGAAACCGGATTCACCGTGCCGCCGGGAGACAGCGCGGCCCTGGCCCATGCGATCAATCGCCTGCTCGACGATCGCGAGCTGCGCGCCAGGTTCGGCCACGCGGCGCGCCGGCGCGTCGAGTCAGAGTTCAGTCTCGATGCGATGGTGCGGCGTACGCGCGAAATCTACGAACGCGTCGCGTACGGCAACGAGCATCCCCAGTATCGCGCGCATCTCGTAGCCGATTAGTGCCCCGCCCATCTTTCGGTCACCAATATGTTGACTCGGTGACTCCCGCCTCGATCGTCATCAATCCTCGAAATCGAGTATCGCCGGCGCCCGGGTTTACTTCATTTCTGGCGCGGGTTCGACGCCCATGGGCGGCATCGACTCGGGCTCGTAGGGCATCGCCTCGATTCCCTTGGCGCTCGGGGTTGCCATAGATGCGGGTGTGCCAACCGGTGCGCCGAACTGCTCGGCCGCTTGGTGGCCGAATTGCATCGCTTGCAGCGGCCGTCCGCTGAGGTTGGCGGTCGAGGGCGCGGGGCTTTTCACGACTGCCTCGGCGATGCTCTCGCGCTGGAACACGCGATGCACGTCGAGCGGCACCGGTTCGACTACCCGCCCGATGTTGATGGGCTCCTGATCGACGTGGATTCGATATTTCAGAATCACGCCGCGCTCGGCGCGGAGATCATAGAGTCCCGGCGGAACGTCAGTCGAGAAGCTGCCGTCGCCATTGCACGCGGCGACGTACATGTCGCCGGTGGCGCGGTTCTCGAGATGGAGCTGGCGATCCTTGCCGGGCGAGCCGTTGCGGTAAGCGAAACTGCCGCTTACCAGCGCCGCCCCGGCGCGCGGGGTTGAAATCGAAACAACCGAGCATCCGATCGCAATCGCGAGTGCAAGCGAGAGGCTTCGGACGGGCTTCATGAACTGCGAGCAGTGCTTCACGATATCTCCCTGGTCAGCGCAAACGCCCGTCATTTTACCCGCGTCGTTACGTCGCTTGGAAGGGACAGGGCCCTGATTGAAGGGTGAGAGTGACGCTGACTATGCTATCAGCAATCGAGGAAAAAGATGGAACGCGTCGTTCTGTATCACAATCCTGCCTGCAGTAATTCGCGCGGTGCGCTCGATCTCCTGAAGGAGCGCGGCGTGCCGTTCGACATAATCGAGTATCTGAAGGTGCCACCGACTGGCGCCGATCTCGAGCGGATTCTAAGGCTTATCGATTCGCCACCCGCCGATCTGGTGCGCAAGGACAAGCGCTTCAAGGAGCTCGGTCTCGATGCGGGTAGTTACACCGATGAAAAGTCGGTCGTCGCGCTGCTGCTCAAGCATCCGGAGCTGATGCAGCGGCCGATCGTGATTCGCGGCGGCCGGGCCAAAATCGCGCGGCCATCCGCACTGCTCAACGAATTGTTCTGAGCCGGCGGCGCAAGGATGCCGCTAGGCGCTCTTTTTGACCTTGCCGCTGCGGATGCATCGGGTGCAGACGCGGATCCGCCGCACGCTGCCGCCGACTACGGCGCGGACTTCCTGCAGGTTCGGCTCCCAGCGCCGCTTGGTCTTGTTGTTAGCGTGGCTGACGTTATTGCCAACCGACGGCTGCTTTCCGCAAAACGCGCAATGTCTCATCGTATTCTTCCGTGCAACGAAGATTAGCCCTCGACAATAGCCTGACGCGGATGCCCGCGAAAGGGGCGGTCGCGCGGTTCCAAACTGCTCTTGAGTCGTGGGTCGTCGGTCGAGACGCACTGGGCCATTTCGAAACCAAAATCACTGCCGGGCGGGTCACCCTCCCGCCTATCCGTTTCTTTGTAATTGTTGACCACCGCCTCGCATGCTTCATTGCTTGGGTAAGGACCTAACGGGAATGTGCGCCAGGTGGAGAGCGGAGCATTAGGGTTGAGGTTCGTGTGTGCCGAATCTCCACGCATGGGAGGGAGCATCATCTGCCACTCCGCCGCCTTTGGGGCATTGGGTTCCGCGCACGCCGCCACGCAACAGGCAATTGCCAGCCCAGCAGCAATCGAGGCAGTCCTAACAACGATTCGCATCGATTCGCTTTAACATGCGCCTTCCGCTTAACCAAGAGCAGACAGTTAACTACTAGTGACACGCCATCACTGGTACTAACAACTGTTATTTGAGTCGAACTTGTCACCACAATCTGCAAAGTCTGTAGCGCGTTCGCCGGAACGTCTCGATCCTGTTTCCATGACGCGATCCGCACCGGATGGCGACGGGCTTTTCTTCGGGATGGTCGCCGCGTATTGCGTGATCTACATCGCGTTTTATCCGGCCTCGTATTCGATTTCAGACGAGAGCTGTATCATCGCGCTCGCACGCGCGATCTCGCATGGCACGGTCTTTCTCGACTCGCCGCTCTGGGGCCTCACGATCGGCGATCGGATCATCTCGAAATATTCCGCGTTTCACGCGGCGATGCTGACGCCATTGATGCTCGTTTCCTGGCGCGCGATGTTCTTGCTCGGTGCGGCCGCGTTCCTGGCCGGCGCGTTCATTATCCGCGCGATGCTGCGTCGCGTCGGGATCGCGAGCGGATGGTGTTTTCTATACTTCATGCTGGCCGGCGCGCTCTTCTATTCACAGACCGTGCTGGCTGCTGTGCCGGCCGCGGTGGCCGGGCTATTTGGTGCGTCACTGTGTCTTCGCGACGAGCCGCGTCCATTCGCCGCCGGGCTCGCACTCGGCGCAGCAACGCTGATCCATCCCTGGACGGGACCGTTCGCCGTCGTATTCACGTTTGTTTGGAGCGCTGAGCAGGGCGCGCGACGAGTCTCATCTTTTCTTTCGATGCTTTCAGGCGCGCTCCCCGCCCTGATCGCGCTGATGGCCTACAATCATGCGACGACTGGAAGCGCTTTCCGCGACGCGTACACGATCCTCGGACATCAATACAGTTTCGGCGGCGACCATCTTGCGGGGTTCCTGCCGTTCTATTTCTTTTCGTTGGCCATTTTTCCGATCGCGGGATGGGCGGCGTTTTCGCGGCGATGGTCAGGCACCTGGGCTATCCCTGCGGTATGCGCAGTGACGATCGCGATGGCGTCGCTCTACTACTATCGCGACGGGCTCAACGTCGGCTCGGCGCGCAACACGTTCGCGGCGCTGCTCGCGGGGTTTATCCCGGGGCAACGCTTTTTGCTTCCGGCCTCGATGCTCGCGTGCTTGCCCGCGGCGCGACTACTCAACTCGCGCACCGACTTGCTCTCACGCGGCGCCGGTAAAATCGCAGCGTTCGCGGTTTTTGTCGTGTCGTTCCTGCTCCTGACGATCGCCCATCAATCGTACCTGGATGCGCACGCGAAAGTTCAGCGCACGCTCGCTGACAAATTGCCTGCCGATGCGAAAGTCGCGAGCTCCGGCGACGCTACCAAGGAGTTCGCGCCGACCCGCAGCGTTTTCACGGGCGCGTACGAACTCGAGACTTCTGACGCCTTGCCAGGCGACCAATACTTCGCGCTACTCGAGACGCCGGGCGGCGATCCACCGCCTGACTGGGCCGCGAATCACACAGTGAGCAGGATCCCGATTCGCTCCTGGGCATGGAACCGCGATCTGCTGATCGGGGCGCCCACGAGCGGCGGAAAACAGCAGCAGAGATCAGATAACCACCAAGGACACTAAGGGCACCAAGCGAAGCGGCAGCGCCGCTTCGATAGAAATGTTTTCTTGCTTTGTGTCTTCGTGTCCTTCGTGGTTTGCCCGGATCTCTTCTCTTCCTCCGAAAACAGACCGCACCGCGCTACGGCAATCCCACCTGCGGCCGCGTCGAGTTGGGTGAAAAACGCGCGCGCAAAAGCGCCTCGCCGACCGACGAGC
>DATJMX010000077.1 GCA_035508495.1 Candidatus Binataceae bacterium | reverse complement strand
GCCGAGTCGTAGCCGCGGTACTCGAGCCGCGCGAGTCCGTCGATCAAGATCGGGCAGGCGTCATTCGTTCCGACATATCCCATAATTCCGCACATAGTCAGTTCCTTTCCCCACGACGGGGCGTTCGATGCGCACGTTAATCGTGCGGCTCGGAACGACCGCGCGCATGCGCGATGCGAAATGGCTGCGGAATTGAGCAGGAGAGTTTAGTCGAACAACTTCAGGGCCTTGCACCCTGCCACTGGAGACGGTTTTTGTCGCGCAGTCACCCGCGCGGTTTGTTCGCCTCTAACGATTATGGAACCGGGAAGCCATCCGCCGAATTTCTCGATAGACTTCCACCTCGTCAACTCGAAGCTACTTCTCGAGTCTGGCGCTACTCTCTAATCCTTCGCTCAGTTCACCTCGTCAGCAAAATCGATTGCGTCGTTCCTTCAAGAATTATCCCGAACGGGGCGCGCGAGTTCAACCCGCTATTGCGAATCCTATTTGCGATGCCGCTCGCCGTTGCCGTCCGGCGTATCGCCGTGACGCTTGCGCCATTGCGCGGTCCATCCCGGCTTTTCGCGCTGCGGATGCTGCGACATCACGAGCGCGCCGTCTGCGACCTCTTGCAGGATCGTCGTGCCCGACGCGACATATACATCGTTGCCGACCTTCACCGGCGCGACGAGCTGAGTATCGCATCCGACCATGCATCGATCGCCGATCTCAGTCTGATGCTTATCGTAGCCGTCATAGTTCACGGTGATAACGCCGCATCCGACGTTGGTATCGCGGCCGATCGTCGCGTCGCCGAGATAGCTCAAATGGCTCGCCTTGCTGCCGCGGCCGATGCGCGCCTTCTTGGTCTCGACGAAATTGCCGATTCGATTTTCGCCTTCGAGATAGGTTCCGGCGCGCAGATTCGCGAACGGACCGATTTCGCATTGGTCGCCGATGATCGCATCTTCGGCCCGCACTCCAAGCTTGAGCAGCGTGCCGCTTCCGATCGTCACGTTGCGGAGCCATGCCGTGCCTTCAATCGTCACGCCCGCGGCGATTTTGCATTGGCCGAGAATCTGCACGTTGGGACCGATTACGCAGTCCGCGCCAATCTCCGCTTCTTCGGAAATATACGCAGTCGCCGGGTCGATGAAGGTTACTCCGGCGTCCATCAATTTTCGATTAGTCGATTCGCGGATTGCAGCTTCCATTTCCGCCATCTCCGTTCGGGAATTTATGCCGGCGAATTCCAGCTCGTTGCTCGCGATCCATGCTTCGACGCCCAGCGACTTCGCGCGCGCAATCGCGACCAGGTCGGTTAAATAATACTCGTTCTGATCGTTGTTGGGCTGAAGCTCACGCAGCGCCTCGCGCAGAAACGATACGTTCGCAAGGTAAACTCCTGTGTTGATTTCACTGATGGTCCGCTCGCGAGGGCTCGCATCGCGCGCTTCAACGATCCTGACCACGCGCCCCGATTCATCGCGCACCACTCGCCCGTAGGCTTTCGGATCGGCGAGTTTGATCGAGATGAAGGACAGCGCCGCGCCGCTCTTGCGATGCGCCGTCGTGAAGGCGCGCAACGTCGCGCCGCCAATCCGCGGCATATCGCCATAAGTTATGAGCACGAGACCATCGAACTGCGCCGGTAAGGCCGTCAGCGCAATGCGGGCGGCATCTCCGGTGCCGCGCTGCGGCTCCTGGAGCGCGAACGCCAGTTGCTCGCGCGGAAATCGCTCGCGTGCCGCGGCTTCCACTTCCTTTGCCTGGTGCCCGACCACGACGACGATTGGCGCCGGTCCGAGCTCCGCGACGGCGCGGATCGCGCGCGCGATCATCGGCCCGCCGCCGAGCCCGTGCAGAACCTTGGCCCGCGCCGAGCGCATCCGCGTGCCCTTTCCGGCGGCCAGAATTATCGCGGCAAGATCCATCGCGCTCAGTCGTACTCGCTATAGTTCGAGACTTTCCACGAGTCGCCGTCCTTGCGCGCGGTGATCATCCAGTTCTTCTGGAACGTGCCGCCCTCGGGCACTTCGATCGTCGCGCGAAACAGGAACTCGACATGATCGGAGGTTTCGCGCTGCGCGGTCAGCTTGTAGTGCACGACCGGTTTTCGCGTCGTGTCATCGATATGCTGACCGGCAGTCAGCTTCATTTCATCGTGCAGCTTGTCGAGCGCGAGCCCGGTGCAGTACGGCTCGGCGCCCTTGAGATCGATCGCGACGTAGTGCTGATCGATGAAGTCGTCGACCACGCCGCGCGCGCTGTTTTTCGAGGTGCATGCGGCGAGCATCGCGAGCATCGCGAACGCTAGCGCCAGATTTAGTCTTCGATTCGCCGCTGCTTTGGTCATTTCTTCTTGAACAGAGCCTCGAGGTTTGTGCGGGCCGCGTTGGCACCCGGCGCTTGCGCGCGCGCGGCGCCGGACGGGATGAAGTATTCGCAGAAGTTGGCGCGATCCTTTTCCACTACGCGTTCGGCCTGGGTCTCGCGGCAGTCATTGTTAAGTCCGGGCTCGTAGAATCCGCAGTTGCGGCAAACATGCAGCGGCCGATCGCATTGCGGACATTCGTCGCGAAAGCCGCCCCGCTCCTTGACCTCGATCGCGCGCCCGCAGTGAAAGCAGTTCATTTGCGCCGCGCCGGGCCCGCAGTTCGATGCTCATATTGAGGACACATACTTTGTCACTCTGGCCGCTCTTGCTAGCATAGCCGCAGGGGACGATAGGGGCGAGCATTGGTAGCAGATATCGAGGCGTTCGTCGCAGCGCTCGGCAAGGCATCGCGAGCTTCGGATAATACCGTGGCGAGCTACCGCCGCGACCTCGTCGGCTTCCGCAATTTTCTGCTCGAACGGCGCAAGAAAGCTGGCAACGACGACGAGCGCGTCGATCCCGGTTCGATTACCGCCGACCACATCCGCGCTTACCTTGCGATGCTGATGAAAACCGCCAGCCGCGCCACCGTGCAGCGGCGTCTCAGTGCGATCAAGGCATTCTTTCGCTATCGCGAAGCCTCGATTGGAGCTCTCAGTCCCGCGCGTGCGATTCGCTCGCCCAAGAGCGAGCGCCGCCTGCCGCGCGTACTGGCCTCGGAAGACGTCGAGCGCGTAATCGAAACCGATGAGCGACCCGGTTCGCCGGCGGGGTTGCGCGATCGCGCGATCATGGAAACGCTCTACTCGGCGGGTCTGCGGGTCAGCGAGCTCGTCTGCCTCGATTGGAGCGATATCGACGAAGAGCTCGGGATGGTGCGCGTGCGGGCAGGCAAGGGCAACAAGGATCGGATCGTACCGATCGGAGAGCCCGCGCTCGATGCGCTGCGAGCGTGGCGCGACGTGATGCCGGATAAAGCGGATCGCGCCGGCGCGGTCATCACCAATCTCAGGGGCGCTAGACTCACGACGCGCAGCGTTGAGAAAATCCTTGCGAGGCGGCTGGAACTTGCGGGGCGTGGCGGACAAATCACACCGCACGGCCTGCGTCACTGCTTCGCGACGCATATGCTCAGCAACGGCGCCGATCTAAGGTCGATCCAGGAGATGCTCGGCCATGCGAGCCTTGCGACGACGCAGCGCTATACGCACGTGAGCGTCAACCATTTGAAAGAGGTCTACAAGCGTGCCCACCCAAGGGCTTGAACCGGGAGCCAAGTTTCGCCACACCACGATTCTGAGCGTGCGCCATCGCGACAGTGTCGTGATGGCTGGCGACGGGCAGGTCAGCGTCGGCCAGACGATCATGAAAAGCACGGCGCGCAAGGTGCGCCGGCTGCATCAGGATCGCGTGCTGGCGGGATTTGCCGGCTCGACCGCCGACGCGATGACGCTGTTCGACAAGTTCGAAGCGAAGCTCCAGGAGTTCAACGGCGTGCTACGCCGCGCCGCAGTCGAGCTCGCCAAGGACTGGCGCACCGACCGGATTCTGCGGCGGCTCGAGGCGATGCTGGTGGTGGCCGATCGCGAAGGCTCGCTTCTGATCTCCGGCGCGGGCGACGTGCTCGAGCCTGACGACGGCATCCTTGCGATCGGCTCGGGCGGCAACTTCGCGCTCGCCGCGGCGCGTGGGATCGTGCGCGTTGCGCCGGCGCTGAGCGCGCGCCAGATCGCCGACGCTTCCATGAAGATCGCATCCGAGATTTGCGTTTACACCAACGCCCAATTCGTCATCGAGGAACTTTGATCGCGATGTCTGTGCCGCAGGTAATGACTCCGCGCGAAATCGTCTCCGAGCTCGATCGCTACATCGTCGGCCAGCACGACGCCAAGCGCTCGGTCGCGATCGCGCTGCGCAACCGGTGGCGCCGTCAGAACGTCGCGCCCGACCTGCGCGACGAAATCGCGCCCAAGAACATACTCATGATCGGTCCGACCGGCGTCGGCAAGACCGAGATCGCGCGAAGGCTCGCTCGGCTGGCGCAGGCGCCGTTCATCAAGGTCGAAGCCTCGCGCTACACCGAGGTCGGCTACGTCGGCCGCGACGTCGAGTCGATGATCCGCGACCTCGCGGAAATCTCGGTTAAGCTGGTGCGCGAGGAAGCGCGCGAACGCGTCGCGCTCAAGGCGCGCGATAACGCCGAGGAGCATCTGCTTGACTTGCTGTTTCCTGCGCCGGCCAAGGTGCGCCGGCCCGCGGTCGTAACGCCCCAGGGCGAGATCGAGCCGCCCGAGAACGGCTCGCACAAGGAGACGCGCGAGAAGCTGCGCAAGCTCCTGCGCGAGGGCATGCTCGACGATCGCGAAGTCGAGATCGAAGTTTCCGCCAATGCCGCGCCGATGGTCGAAGTCCTTGCGCCGCAGGGCATGGAAGAGATGGGCCTCAACATGAAGGAGCTGATGAATCAGCTCATGCCCAAGAAGACGCGCCACCGCAAGGTGAAGATCCAGGAGGCGCTCGAGCTGCTGACGCAGGAGGAAGCGGCGCGGCTGGTCGACATGGAGGCCGTCGCGCAGGAAGCGATTCATCGCGCCGAGCAGTCCGGGATCGTGTTCATCGACGAGATCGACAAGATCGCGGGACGCGACGCGAACCGGGGCGCCGATGTCTCCCGCGAAGGCGTGCAGCGCGACCTGCTGCCGATCGTCGAAGGCTCGACGGTCAACACCAAGTACGGGGCGATCAGGACCGATCACATCCTGTTCGTCGCCTCGGGCGCGTTTCATACTTCCAAACCGTCGGACCTCATCCCCGAATTCCAGGGTCGCTTTCCGATTCGCGTCGAATTGCAGGCTCTGACGCGCGAAGATTTCATCCGCATCCTGACCGAGCCCGAAAATGCGCTCACGCGGCAATATGTCGCGCTGATGGAAACTGAAGGTGTGCATCTCAATTTCACCGAGGATGCGGTCGGCGCGCTCGCCGAAATCGCGGCCGCGGTGAACGCGCGCTCGGAGAATATCGGCGCGCGCCGGTTGCACACCGTCCTCGAGCGCCTGCTCGAGGAGCTCTCCTTCACGGCGCCCGAGATGAACCAGCGCGAGATTACGATCGACGCGGAATACGTCCACGGGCGCCTTGACGCGATCGTCAAGGACGAGGACCTGTCCCGTTACATTTTGTAATCCAGGCGCCCTGTTACCGCGCCATTAAATCGAACGCCCGCGCCATTTGCGCGAGGCGTTCAAGACTGTTTTGATTGCGTTTTCGGAGTAGAGAAAAAGGACGTGCAGCAAGACCTGATTAAACGGGCCGAGATGCTGATCGAGGCCCTGCCGTACATCAAACGGTTTCGCGGCAAAACCTTCGTCATCAAGTATGGCGGCCATGCGATGACCACGCAGGAGTTGCGCGAGAGCTTTGCGCAGGAAGTCGTGCTGCTCGATCTCGTCGGCATCAATCCGGTGGTCGTGCATGGCGGCGGCCCGCAGATCACCGAACTGATCGGCAAGCTCGGACTGCCGTCGAAGTTCGTGCGCGGACTGCGCGTCACTGACGCCGAAACGATGGAAGCCGCCGAGATGGTGCTGCAGCGCATCAACAAGGATCTCGTCGCCACGATCTCGCGCCAGGGCGGCCGCGCCGTTGGCTTGTCAGGCAAGGACGGCGACCTGATTCACGCGCGCAAACTGGAGATGACGATCACCGACGAACACGGCAAACGCGAGCGCGTTGATATCGGCCTCGTCGGTGAAGTCGCACAGATCAATCCCGAAGTCGTGCGCACGCTTGAGGCCGCGAACTTCATCTCGGTCATCGCGCCGACCGGAGTTGATCGCACCGGCCAGACTTACAACATCAATGCTGACACGGCCGCGGGCGAGATCGCCGGCGCGCTCAAGGCTGAAAAATTCATTCTCATGACCGACGTCGAAGGCGTGAAGGACGCCGACGGCAAGCTGCTGTCGACGCTCGACTCCGCCGAGGCCAAGCGCATGATCGCTAACGGCGTGATCAGCGAGGGCATGATTCCCAAGGTCGAGTGCTGCATCGAGGCGCTCTCCAATGGCGTCTCGAAGGCCCACATCATCGACGGCCGGGTGCGCCACGCGGTGCTGCTCGAAATTTTCACCCGCTCCGGTATCGGTACCGAAGTCGTGCGGCGCAAAGCGCGCGTGTCCAATCTGAACGAGGAATCGCGCAACGCCCGCGAGTCCAAGGCTTAACTGGCGGTCAACAAACGATGAACAACGCCGAAATTGTCGAACTCACTCATCAGAATCTGGTCGATGTGTACGGATGCCTGCCGATCGCGTGGAGCCGCGGCCATGGCGCGTATCTCTACGATGCCGACGGCAACCGCTATCTCGACCTCTTCTGCGGTCTCGCCGTCACCAACCTGGGACACGGCAATCCGCGCGTCGTGCGCGCGATCAAGGATCAGGCTGAAAAACTAACGCACGTCTCCAACGTGTTTCATACCGAGCCGACCGCGCGTCTGGCGGAACGGCTCGCGCACCGGTTCGGCAACGGACGCGTGTTCTTCGGCAACTCGGGCGCCGAGGCCAACGAAGCCGCGATCAAACTAGCTCGCCGCTGGGGCCACAACGAAGGCGGCGGCCGCTACGAGATCATCGCGACGCTCGGCTCGTTCCACGGCCGCACCCTCGCCACGCTGAGCGCGACCGGCCAGGAAAAATATCACCAGGGTTTTCAGCCGCTCGTTCCCGGCTTCCCGCTGGTAGCGTTTGACGACATCGCCGCGCTCGAGCGCGCGCGCAACGAACGCTCAGTCGCTGTGATGGTCGAGCCGATCCAGGGCGAAGGCGGTGTCGTCGTACCCAAGATCGACTATCTGAAGCGGGTGCGCGAGTTCTGCGATCGCAACAAGATGCTGCTGATACTCGACGAGATTCAGACCGGCGTCGGACGCACCGGCAAGTTCTTCGCCTACGAGCATGCGGGCCTCAAGCCCGACATCGTGACGCTTGCGAAGGCGCTCGGCGGCGGTATTCCGATTGGCGCGATGATCGCGCGCAAGGAGATCGCCGCGAGCTTCACCCCCGGCAGTCACGGCACGACCTTCGGCGGAAATCCGGTCGCGACCGCTGCGGCCAACGCCGTGCTCGACGCGATCGAGCAGGACGGCGTGCTCGAAAACGCAACTGAAGTGGGCGCTTACATCCTCGAGCGGCTGCGCAAGTTCGCCCAGGGCCGCGATCGTATCGTCGAGGTTCGCGGCCTCGGGATGATGATCGGCGTAGTGCTGAGGCACGATGCGCGCCCGATCGTTGACGCCTGTCTGCGCGACAAGCTGATCGTCAACGGCACCGCGGGCAACGTGCTGCGCCTGCTGCCACCGTTGAATCTCACGCGCGAGGAAGCTGACGCCGCGCTCGAGATCATCGAGAACGCGCTCACTACGACGACGGTTGCAAAGTAGACGATGGCGGCCTCGATGAAGCATCAGGCGCGCTCGCAGGCGCCGTCGAAGCGCGACTTCCTCGACATGTCGTCGCTCTCAAAGGCCGAGCTCGATGGTCTGCTCGCGCTCTCAGCGCGGATGAAGGCGGAGCTCAAGGCGGGCCTCGAGCATCCGTACCTGCGCGGCAAAACGCTCGCGATGATTTTCCAGAAGCCCTCGCTGCGCACGCGTATCACGTTCGAGACCGGGATGGCGCAGCTCGGCGGTCACGCGATCTATCTCGCGCCGAACGACATCGGTATAGGCGAGCGCGAGTCGGTAAAGGACGTCGCGCGTAACATGGCGCGCGTCGTCGATCTGATCATGATTCGTACGTTCACCCACGAAACCTGCGTCGAGCTCGCGCGCGAATCGAGCGTGCCCGTCATCAACGCGCTCACCGATTTGCTGCATCCGTGCCAGGTGCTCGCCGATCTGCTGACGCTGCAAGAGCGCTTCGGCCGCGACCTGCGCAAGCTGCGCGTTGCCTTCGTTGGCGATGGCTTCAACATGGCGCATTCGTGGATCGAAGCTGCCGCCCTCGCCGGCTTCGAGCTGCGTCTCGCGTGTCCCAAGGGATACGAGCCTGACAAGCAGTTTATGCAGATGTTCCGGCGGGCGGAGTGCGGAATTCTCACGAACGATCCGATCGAAGCCGTCAAAGGCGCGGACGTTGTCTACACCGATACGTGGACTTCGATGGGCCGCGAAAAGGAAGCCGCGCAGCGGCGCAAGGACTTCAAGGGCTTCCAGGTGAACTCCGCGTTGATGAAGCAGGCGACACCCGGCGCGATCGTGATGCACTGCCTGCCGGCGCATCGCGGCGAGGAAATCACCGACGATGTCATCGATGGGCCGCGCTCGGCCGTGCTCGACGAGGCTGAGAACCGCCTGCACGCGCAGAAGGCCGTGATGGTCTGGCTGCTGCGCCCGGAAGTGCTGCAGATCGCATCGGAACAAGACTGAAATTGGGGAGTCGACTTTTGGCGACCGAGAAAATCAAGAAACTGGTGCTCGCTTATTCGGGCGGCCTCGATACTTCTGTGATCCTGAGCTGGGCCAAGGATCACTTCGGATGCGAAATCGTCGCGTACTGCGCCGACGTCGGCCAGGCCGAGGAAACCGAAGGACTCGAAGCAAAGGCTCTCAAGACCGGCGCGAGCAAGCTCATCATTGCTGATCTGCGCGAGGAGTTCGCGCGCGACTTCGTCTTCCCGATGCTGCGCGCCAACGCGATTTACGAGGGCTACTACCTGATGGGTACCTCGATCGCGCGCCCGGTGATCGCCAAGAAGCAGGTTGAGATCGCGCGCGCCGAAGGCGCCGATGCGGTCGGGCATGGTTCCACCGGCAAAGGCAACGACCAAGTGCGCTTTGAGATGACTTTCGCGCGGCTTGCGCCCGATCTGAAAGTCATCGCGCCGTGGCGCCGCAGCGATTGGCCGTTCGTCGGCCGCGCCGACATGATAGCCTACGCCGACGAGAAGAAAATCCCGGTCGAGGCGACCAAAGAGAAGCCTTACTCGATGGATCGCAACCTCGTGCACATCAGCTACGAGGGCGGCATCCTCGAGGATCCCTGGCGCGAGGCGTACAACGATATGTTCCGCCTGACGGTCGCGCCCGAGGATGCGCCGAACACGCCCGAGCACATCGAGATCGAATACGAGCACGGCGATCCGATTGCGATAAACGGCGAGCGCCTCGGCCCGGCGAAGATCATCGAGCGCGCCAACGAGATCGGCGGCCGCCACGGCATCGGCCGCATCGACATGGTCGAGAACCGCTACGTCGGCATCAAGTCGCGCGGCGTGTATGAGAGCCCCGGAATCACACTCTTGATGCATGGGCATCGCGGCGTCGAGCAGCTAACCCTCGACCGCGAGGTGATGCATCTGCGCGATTCGCTCGTCTCGCGCTACGCCGAGATGGTGTACAACGGTTTCTGGTTTGCGCCCGAGCGCGAGGCGCTGCAGGCATTCATCGACGAAACGCAGAGGAACGTGAACGGTGTGACGCGGCTCAAGCTGTACAAGGGTCTGGCGACGATCGCGGGCCGCAAGTCGCCGAATTCGCTCTACGACATGAAGATGGTGAGCTTCGAAGAGGCGGGTGGTTATCAGCAGGCCGACGCGACCGGGCTGATTCGCCTGGCAGGAATGAGGTTGCGAGCGCTCGCGCAATCGAGCGCAAAGAGCTAACCTCTCACGCCGCAGGAAAGGAATTTGGGCAAGGTAATCCCGTTCAAACCGCCGCGCCCACAGCCGAAGATCGTTCCGCGACCGCGCGCGGGAGAATGCGAGCGCTGCCATCACAAGCTCGACGTGCACATCAAGCATCCTGACGGATCGATCAGCTGCGCCGCGCGCGGCTGCACCTGCCGTTCCCCCGCCGCGGAGTGAAACGCACCCGCCCAGTTTGATCGAATCAATGATCGCCTCTTTTATAACCGCTCTCGTTTTGCGAGCGCGGTTGTTCGGAAACAGCTTGCTAACCTATGCCGCGTAAGTCTTCCAAGTCGAAATCCGGAACCGGCAACATCATCCGCGGGCGCTTTGCCAAGGGACGATTGCCCGAGGTTGAAAGGTTTACAGCATCGCTGCCCTTCGATCGGCGGCTCTATCGCCATGACATTCTTGGCTCAATTGCGCACGCGCGGATGCTCGCAAAGATCGGAC
Organism: Candidatus Binataceae bacterium; assembly: GCA_035508495.1. Lineage (NCBI taxonomy): Bacteria > Candidatus Binatota > Binatia (SeqCode) > Binatales (SeqCode) > Binataceae (SeqCode) > Binataceae bacterium (SeqCode). The sequence continues at coordinate 115,959 of DATJMX010000077.1, read as the reverse complement.
TTCTCACCCGCGCAGAGTTGGCGGCAATCACTCGCGGCCTCGAGCAGATCCGCACCGAAATCGACGCCGGCCGCTTCAAGTTCGATATAGCCGACGAGGACATTCATCTATCTATCGAGCGCCGTCTCATCGCGCTTACCGGCGACGCGGGCCGCAAGCTGCACACGGCGCGCTCGCGCAACGACCAGGTCGCGCTCGATCTCCGGCTCTACCTCCGCGACGAGATCGCCGAAGTGGTGGCGCTGATCTCCGGATTGCGCAAGGCGCTGACGAACCTGGCGCACCGGCATGTCGAAACCGTCATGCCCGGCTACACGCATCTGCAGCGCGCGCAGCCCGTGTCGCTCGCGCATCATCTGCTCGCGTACGTGGAGATGCTGGGCCGCGATCGCGAGCGCTTCGCGCAAGCCGCAGCGCGCACCGCCGTGATGCCGCTCGGCGCGGGCGCGCTCGCGGGTACAACGCTGCCTATTGATCGCAAGTTCGTCGCGCGCGAACTCGGCTTCCGCGCGATCACCGCCAACACGATGGACTCGGTGTCCGATCGCGATTTCGTCGTCGATTTTCTCTCCGCCGCAGCCCTGCTCGCGGTCCACACGTCGCGCATGAGCGAGGAGATCATTCTCTGGACGACGTCGGAGTTCGCGTTCGCCTCGCTGCCCGACGAATTTTCAACCGGCAGCTCGATGATGCCGCAGAAGAAGAATCCTGACCTGCTCGAGCTGATTCGCGGCAAGACTGGGCGCGTGGTCGGCGACCTGGTCGCGATGCTGACAACGCTCAAGGGCTTGCCGCTCGCCTACAACTCCGATCTCCAGGAAGACAAGGAACGCGTCTTTGACGCGCTCGACACGATCAAGCCGACGCTCGGCCTGCTGGCGAAGTTCTGGCCGATGCTGCGCTTCGATACCCGTCGCATGCGCGACGCGGCCGGCGGCTATGCGCTTGCGACCGATCTCGCCGAGTACCTTGTCAGCCATGGGATGCCGTTTCGTGAGGCCCATGAGATCGTCGGCGCGCTCGTGCGCGAGGCGGTCGAGGCAGGCAAGCCGCTCGAGTCTCTTACTGCCGAAGATCTGCGGCGGCATTCCGATGCGTTCGGCGTCGACGCGACCTCGATTCTTAGCGCCGAGCAGTCGCTCGCCCGTCGCGCGATCGACGGTGGTCCTGCACCCGCAACAGTGAGGCGCCGCCTGAAGGAGCTCGGGGGCTCGTGAAGCGCGAGATAAAAATTACCGCGATCGCTCTGATCGCGACCGCAGCAACCGCACTGTGGCTGGGATGCGGTGTGAAATCGCCGCCGATCCCGCCCGAGTACGCGCGGCCCGAGCAGATCCTCGATTTACAGGCGACCACGCCGCGCGCGGGGATACGAGTCGTATGGCATCGGCCCGAGCGCTACGCCGGTGGCACGCAGATGCGCGATCTCGCGGGCTTCACGCTGACGCGCGCGGAGAGCGACGGACCGTATGTGAAGATCGCCGACGTTCCGGTCACCGACCAGGGACGCTTCCAGCAGCAGAAAACGTTCGTCTACATCGATCAAAGCACGGAGGTCGGCAAAACGTATCACTATCAGGTCGTATCGAACACGACTGACGGTTATGTGAGCAAACCGTCGAACACCGCGACCGTGATAAGGCGCATTCCGCCGCCGCCGCCGAATCCGGAGACCTACCAGCTCCCGACGCCGACGCCGATTCCTTAAGCCGTTTATTCGCGTTGCCGCGCTGTGATAAAACCGTCTCTCACTGCCCTTTTGACGACCCGGCTGTGACGCCGATTTCCACATGAATTACTTCGAATACAAGAACGATCAACTCTACGCCGAGGATGTGCCTCTCGCCGAGCTCGCAAGCCGCGTCGGCACGCCCCTTTACGTCTACAGCACGCGGACGCTGCGCCGTCATTTTCGCGTCTTTGACGAGGCCTTCGCGGGCACCGACCATCTCATCTGCTACGCCATGAAGGCGCTGTCGAACCTCAGCATCCTGAAGCTGTTCGCCTCGATGGGCGCCGGTTTCGACATTGTTTCGGTGGGCGAGCTGATGCGATGCCTGCGCGTCGGCGCGGATCCAAAAAAGATCGTTTTTTCAGGCGTGGGCAAGACCGACGAGGAGATCGCAGCGGCTCTGGAAGCCGGCATCCTCATGATCAACGTCGAGTCGCGCCCCGAGCTGCATCGGATCGCGGAAGTCGCGGGCCGCATGAAGCGCAGTGCGCCCGTCAGCCTGCGCGTCAATCCCGATCTCGATCCCGGCACCCATCCACACATCTCGACCGGGCATCGCGACAGCAAGTTTGGCATTCCGCTTTCGCAGGTCGACGAGTATTACGCCGAAGCTCGCAGCCTCAAGAATCTCGAGCTGGTCGGGCTCAGCACGCATATCGGATCGCAGATCACCGAAGTTGGACCGTTTGCCGAAGAGGGGCAGAAGGTCGCCGCGATCGTGAAGCGCCTGCGCACCGCGGGCATCAGTCTCAAGTATCTCGACCTGGGCGGCGGACTCGGAATCCCCTACCAGGAATCGCCGCCGCCGCCGTCGGAATATGCGGCCTCACTGCTGCCTCCGCTGCGCGATCTCGGACTCAAGCTGATCACCGAGCCAGGTCGCGTGATGGTCGGCAATGCCGGCGTGCTCGTGACGCGCGTGCTCTATATCAAGGAAACCGACGTGAAGCGTTTCGTCGTGATCGACGGTGCGATGAACGATCTGATTCGGCCTGTGCTCTACGAAGCGTACCACGAGATTCGTCCGGTCGATCGCCGCGCGGGCGGCAAGGCGTTCATCGCCGACGTCGTCGGACCAGTATGCGAGAGCGGCGATTTCTTTGCGCGCGAGCGCGAGATGGCCGAGCCGAAGCCCGGTGACCTGCTCGCCGTGATGAGCGCGGGTGCCTACGGTTTCGTGATGGCCTCGAACTACAACAGCAGACCGCGCGCCGCCGAGATCCTCGTCGACGGTAAGGACGTGCATATCATCCGCGATCGCGACAGCTTCGACGACATCGTGCGCGGCGAGCACATCGTCGAGCTGCGCCGCGAGTGAGCTGAGCGATGCCCGCGCTGGATTTCACCAAGATGCACGGCTGCGGCAACGACTATATCTACGTCGTTGCGACCCGTGCGCGCCCTGTCGATCCCGCTAAGTTGTCGCAGCGAATTTCCGATCGTCATTTTGGCATCGGCGGCGATGGCCTAATCATGCTCACGCCCTCGCACGCCGGCGACATCCGGATGGAGATGTACAACGCCGACGGCAGCCGCGGCGACATGTGCGGCAACGGTATCCGATGCCTCGCGCGACTCGCATGGGATCGCGGGATCGTCAAAGCCAATCCGATGGTGGTCGAGACCGATGCGGGTCTCAAAACAGTCGCGCTCAACTTCGATGGCGACCGCTTGGTCGGCGCCACCGTCGATATGGGCGAGCCGATTCTCGATGGCCGCCGTATCCCGGTGAACGACGACGGTCGGATCATCAACTATCCGCTCGAAGTCGACGGCCGCAAGGAAATTATCACTGCGGTCTCGATGGGCAATCCGCACTGCGTATTGTTCGTTCCCAACTCGGCGGTGTTTCAGCTGCAGGATCTCGATTTCGCGGCGCTGGGCCGCAAGTTCGAGCATCATGGGTTTTTCCCGAAACGCGTTAACACCGAGTTTATCCTGCCGGTCTCGCGACGCCATCTTAAGATGCGCGTGTGGGAGCGCGGCTCCGGCGAGACCTGGGCCTGCGGCACGGGCGCATGCGCGGCGCTGGTCGCAGCCGTGCTCACCGATCGCGCGGAACGCAAGGCGAAGGTCGAGTTGCGCGGCGGCACGCTCGAAATCGAATGGCGCGAGAGCGGCGCCGACGCCAATCACGTTTTCATGAGCGGCGAAGCGATCGAAGTCTTTCGCGGCGAAGTCGAAGTCGGAGAGGGAGAAATCGTTCCGGTCGCCTGACCGGTCGGAGGCAGCATTCAGATGTTCACTGGCGCGTTGACGGCGATCATTACGCCGTTTCGCGATGGCGCGGTTGATGAGCCCGCGCTGCGCGAATTAATCGAGTGGCAGATTGCCGAAGGAATCGACGGCCTCGTGCCGTGCGGCTCGACCGGAGAATCCTCCACGCTCACCCATGCCGAGCACGAACATGTGATCAGGATCACGATCGAGCAGACGCGCAAGCGTGTCCCGGTCGTCGCCGGCACCGGCTCCAACGCCACGGCAGAGGCAGTGCGCCTGACGCGCGCCGCGCAGGAGATGGGCGCCGATGGCGCTCTCCTGATTTGCCCGTACTACAACCGGCCCACCCAGGAGGGCATCTTCCGTCACTTCAAGACGATCGCGCAGTCAGCCGACATGCCGCTGCTGGTTTACAACATCCCGAGCCGTACTGGCTCGAACATCGCGCCCGAAACCTTTGCGCGCCTGGTCGAAATCAAGAACATCGTCGGCGCCAAGGAAGCGACCGGCTCGATGGATCAAGTCTCCGACATCATTCGCCTGTGCGGCGAAAAGCTCACGATCCTTTCCGGCGACGACGCGCTCACGCTGCCGATCATCGCACTCGGCGGCAAGGGCGTTATCACGACTATCGGCAACGTGCTGCCGAAGCAGATGCATGACCTCGCTGGCGCCGCCGTCGCCGGCAACTTCGAGTTCGCGCGCGAGGCGCACTACAAGATGTTGCCGCTGATACGCGCGCTGTTCATCGAAACCAATCCGATCCCGGTCAAGCAGGCGATGGCAATGATGGGCAAGTGCGCCAACGAACTGCGCATGCCGCTCATTCCGATGTCGCCGCCGGCCGCGGAACGGCTTCATCTCGTGATGAAGGAGATGAACCTCATCTAGCGCGCGGCGGCGCCGTCGATCGCGGTGCCGGTGTTCCATCCGATCTCAGTCAGGAACCGATCAACCGTGGCGGCAAATTCATTCGGCCTTTCGAGATGAGCGGCGTGGCCGGCATCGAAAAGCTCGACCCGGAGGTCGGGAAATTTCCTGACCGTCGGTTCGTTTCGCTTCCATTGCACGAGCTGATCGTTCTTCGCCCACGCCGCCAGCACGCGGCTGTAGTACGTCCGATAGGCGGCGGGAAACCACCACGCGCCGCGCGCTCCCGCTTTGAAGAACTGGATCACGAGACCGAGGGCAATGCGGCCCATTCGATCGTTTATGACATCCAACCCGCCTGGATTTTCGAGCACAATCCCGGCGACGCGCTCGGGATGCGAAGCTGCATACTGAACGGCGGCCGCGCCGCCGATTGAATTGCCGATCAGAACCGCGCGATCGATTCGCGCTGCATCTACGAACCTCGCGAGCACTTCGGCATAGCGCCTCGCGATCGCGCGCAGCGCCGCCGCCAGATCAAGATGATGACACGGCTGAGGGGAGGTCCTGTCGTAGCGGGGCAGGCTGAGCGCGACGCGGTTCAGCTCTTCACCGTGGAGCGCACCTGCGACGCGATCGCGGAGGACGAGGTGAAAGCGCTCGGCCTTTCGACCGCGCGCGTCCTCGACCTGCTGCGCGAGGTCGTCGCGCGCTCGCTCGCGAACGCGCCGAGAATGAAAGCGGCCGGACATGCCGGCCGCCTTCGATAACTACCTGTTAATTGTGCGCTACTCGAACATCAGCACCGTGCGTGCGACTTCGCCGGCCTTCATCGCGCGGAACGCCTCGTTCACGTCCTCGAGCTTGCCGTGGCGGCTCACCATGTCGTCGAGGTTGATGCGATCCTGGCGATACAGATCGATGATGCGCGGCATGTCGATGCGGAAGCGGTTCGAACCCATGAAGCATCCCTGGATGCGCTTTTCGAACAGCAGCGAGAAGCCGTCGACTTCGACCTTCTGGCCGAGCGGAACCATGCCGACGATGGTCGCGATTCCACCGGGCTGAATGCTCTCGTAAGCCTGCTCCGCGGCCGATTTGAGACCAATTGCTTCGAACGAGTAATCCGCCCCTTCGCCGGTGAGCGTGCGAATCTCGGCGACCGGATCTTTCTCGCCCGCGTTAACAGTGTGTGTAGCGCCCAGCTTCTTTGCGAGCTCGAGCTTGTTCGGAAACTTGTCGACCGCGATGATCATGCGAGCGCCAGCGACCCGCGCGCCCTGTATGACCGCGAGGCCGACGCCGCCCGCGCCGAACACCGCGACCGTCGACCCGGGCGCGACCTTGGCGGTGTTAAGCGCAGCGCCGACGCCGGTCATGACGCCGCATCCGATGAGCGCGGCGCGATCGAGCGGGATCTTCTCGTCGATCTTAACCAGCGCGTTCTCATGCACCAGCATCTTCTCGGCGTAGCCCGAGAGATCGGCGAACTGGTTGACGGCCTTGCCGTTTTGCGACAGGCGCGGCTTGTCGTTCGGACCGCGCTGCGTTGCGGCCTTGTTCGAGCACAGGTTGGGATGCCCCGACATGCACTCCTCGCAGTAGCCGCAGAAAACCGACAGGCACGCGATCACGTGATCGCCGGGCTTCAGGTAGGTGACCTGCGAGCCGATCTTCTCGACGACTCCTGCCGCTTCGTGCCCGAGGATCGCGGGCGTCGGCCACATGTAGAGGCCGTCTACGAAATGCAGATCGCTGTGGCATACACCGCTGGCGACGGTGCGGACGAGAACTTCGCGCTCCTTGGGATCGTCGATATCGACATTCTCGATCTTAAGGGGCTGATTGGGACCGTGGAAAATTGCTGCTTTCATCTGAATGCTCCTTGATAGCGACGTCGCTCAGTTGTCGAAGGTCAGCACGGTGCGTGCGACTTCGCCGGCCTTCATCGCGCGGAACGCTTCGTTGACGTCTTCAAGCTTGCCGCGGCGGCTGATCATCTCGTCGAGCTTGAGTCGGCCCTGGAGATAAAAATCGATGTAGCGCGGCATGTCGATCCGGAAGCGGTTCGATCCCATGTTGCTGCCCTGCAGCTTGCGCTCGGTGAGGAACATGAAGCCGTCGATTTCGACCTTCTGCCCGACCGGAATCATGCCGATCACGGTTGCGGTGCCGCCGGGCTTGAGCGCGTTGAAGGCCTGCTCGGCGGCTTTCTTGAGACCGATCGCCTCGAACGCGTAGTCGACGCCGCCGCCGCCCGCGAGATCCTTGATCGCCTCGACCGGATCGCTGTTCGACGCGTCGACGGTGTCGGTCGCGCCGAACCGCTTCGCCATCGCGAGTTTGTTCTCGAACATATCAACCGCGATGATCTTGCGCGCGCCCGCGATACGAGCGCCCTGGATCGCCGCGATTCCGACGCCGCCGCATCCGAACACCGCGACCGTCGAGCCCGGCTCGATTTTCGCCGTGTTGAGCACTGCGCCAACGCCGGTCGTGACACCGCATCCGATGAGTGCGGCGCGATCGAGCGGGATGTCCTCGCGAATCTTCACCACCGCGTTCTCATGCAGCAGCATCTTCTCGCAGTAGGACGAGATATCAAGGAACTGGTTGATGGGCTTGCCTTTCTGCGAGATGCGCGGCTTGTCGGTCGGCTTGCGCTGCGTCGCGGTCTTGTTGGAACAGCGGTTCGGATGCCCCGACATGCACTGGTTGCAGAAGCCGCAGAACACGGAGAGACAGGAGATCACGTGGTCGCCCGGCTTGACGTAAGTGACGGCCTTGCCGACTTCCTCGATAATTCCGGCGGCCTCGTGACCGAGCACCGCAGGCGCGGCGTATGGATAGAGGCCATCAACAAAGTGCAGATCGCTATGGCACACGCCGGACGCGACGGTCTTGATGAGGACCTCGTGGTCCTGCGGATGATCGAGTTCGACGTCCTCGATCTTGAGCGGCTGGCCGGGGCCATGAAAAACAGCGGCTTTCATTCGCAAGCTCCTTGAGCGGTAGTGTGAGTCCGAGCGCACCGCAGCAGCGCGGCAAGGGCGCCGGAGACGAACCTTTTAACTATCACACGCCGCGCGCATTACCAGCGGCGGGAAAGATGGCGGGTTGCGCGCCTTCAAGTCCGTCATCCTGAGCGGCTGTGAACAAATTGATTTTGTGCGACCTAAGCGAAATCTCCTTGCGTCATGGTGAGCGGATTGGGCGGGCCGCTAGTCAGCAATATGGGCACCCCACGCAGTTCTTCACAAACTCCCAGGGGTGACGGACTGGATGGCGGCCAAGTTGATTGGAGAGGGATTCGCGCGTGATCAGGGGAAGGTGAATTTTGGATCTGTGCCTTTGATTGGGGTGCTAGGCGCGTTGGCGAGCGTCGACTTCCTGCGAGCGCAGAGCACCGATGCGGTGTCGCTATAGATGAGTCTCCAGTCTTTGCTCTCGTCCATCAGTTTGCGGGCGGGGGCCTTTGATGAAATCAACACGTAGTCATGCGGGTACGAGGCGAGGACTCGCGCTGCACCTGCGCGCGCGTCGTAGAAGGTCATGAAATCCTCGGCGATGCGCTCCGGGTAGATCATCTCGTAGCGGCCGTCGATAAAGACTCGCGACTTCGGCCCGTAGTGATAGAGCACATAACCGGCCCATTCGTAGTCGCAAAGGATGTTGCCGCGCAGTCCGTGCTGCGCCATGAACGCGATCGCGCCCGCGGGATAACTGCGGTCGGCCTCGAGCTTGCGCGACAGCACTCCCATCTTGATCGCGAGCGCGAGTGCGATTGCGGCGATGACAGTCTGTGTCGCGACGCTTGCGCGCCTCTGCCTATGCATCGACGATCTGGCCGACAGCAGAAGCATCGAATGCCGCGCCAGCGGTGCGGCGCATCCGATGATTCCGAGCGGGATATTACGCAGCGCCGCGGCAGTCGCCGCCAGCATCAACGCTCCGACAGCGACCAGCGGCAGATCGCGGCCACGCGGCGCGAGGATAACGCTGAGCGTGAATCCGCCGAGCATCAGCGCAAGGCTCACATCGAATATCACGGCCAGACCGGGTAGATGCCACACGGCCGCCATTCCGGCGAACAGCGATTGCCATTCGCTCACGTGACTCAGCATCGGCGGGCGCGTGATCGTGTGAAGCGCAGATCGCCACGCGCCGATTCCGTAGGGAGTGAGCAGGCTCGCGAGCGCCGCGCCGATCACGATCGCAGCGAGATGCGCGGCGCGTCCGATCCCATTGCCGCTGATAAAACCATCAAGTCCGGCGACCAGCGCATAGACACTCAGCACGGCGAGCCCCACGACGAAGCCGCCGTGAAGATTCGCCCACACCGCGAGCATCGGAATCGCGAGCCAAAGCGGCGAAGGTCGGCGGTAATTGTCGCGCGTAAGCATCCAGACGATCACGCTCAGCATCGCGTAGGTGAATATCTGCGGCCGAAACTGCATCCCGGGGATAAGGCCGATCGAGGCGAGAATCATCACGCCGAGTTGAATTCCGATCGGCGCGAAAGTCTCGCCGAGCGAGGCTGCGAGGCTCGCGATCGTGATCGCCGAGCAGACAAGGCGCAGCGCCTTCAGGCCGATCACCCCGAACCGCGCGAATATCCACGCGAAGATTACTTCGGATAACCATTCGTGACTGATCCAGGGCTGATTCGGAATCGAGTAGGCGTAGGGATCGCGCGCGATCGGACCGCGATTCGCCAGCATGTCGGCACCGAACTTCAGATGACGCCAGAGGTCGACGTCGGCAAGATCGGTCGCGGAGATCACGACGACGAGGAGCGCGACCATCGCGGGCGCAAATCGCATCAGCGACGGCGCTCGCGATTTCGATCCCTGCGGCGCGTTCATTTCCGTCCACTGCAAACGATAGTCGGAACGGGTCGATGGCGCGCCGGATGCGAGGCAACCAGCGACGTGCGAAAACTCGCTATGTCGCGCAGCGCGCCTATCTTCTTAGGACTAAGGCGCCGCGGACCTGCGCTACCACGATTGGATAGTTGCGCCGGATCGATGCTTCCGTTTCGGGACTCAGATTCTGATCTGCCATGATCATGACGCTCGCCGATGAACCCTCAGGCGAAGCTGAATCAACTGCCTGTGATTGATCTTCGGGCGGCAGATAGTAGCGCAGCACCTGTATCGCGTAGCTCGGCACGGCCGTCATCGTCTCTCCAGGCTTGAGGATCGTGCGCGCCGCCGCGATTGCCTCGGCGTACTGCGTGTCGTGGGGCTTGCGATCGTAGGACCAGACGTGACCGAGAGATAGCGCGACAGCCATAATGAGTGCAGCGGCACACAGCCGCGGCGGCCGCAACTCGGCGATGCCCAGCGCGATCAAAATGAAAAACGGCACGAATGACGACATCGCGTAGCGCTCGACGAAGATCGGCGTTAGCGCGTAGGAGGCGATCATCAACATGACTGGCGGCGCCCACATCCAGAGCAGCGCAAAAGCGACTGGCTGCCGCTCGCCGCGGATCCATCGGCGATAAAGCCCCCATAGCGCGAGGAGCGCGAGCACCGGATAGGCGATTGAACCGGTAGCCTTGTTGAAAAACGCGAGCGGCGCGTACCACGCCGGCGGCTTGATCCAGTGGATGACTCCGCCTGGCTTCGACGCCGCGGTTTGGCCGAAGGCCGAGACAATTTTCGGCACGAGGATCATGCCGCCGAGCGCGAGCGCGATAGCCGCGGCCCATGCGCGGCGCGCTCTTTGCGCGACAACCGAAAATCGCGCGGCGCCCAACACGTAGAGCAGCCAGGCAGCCTCGGTCAGCGGCACGAGCATCGCCGAGAAATTAGCGCCGACGCCTATCCCGGTCAGAATTGCGAGCGCAGCCAGGTTCGCGAGCCCCCCGCACCGCAGCGCGCGCAGGAAGAACCCCACCTGACCCAGAATCGCCGCGAGCATTACCGGATACATCCGGACCTCGCGCGCATACTTGATGACAACGAGGTTGACCGCGAACATCAACGCGCTTACCGCCGCGACCAGGAGCGAATCCTCGTCCTCGGCAAACATCTCGCGCGCGACGAAGCACACGAGCCCAATCGAGATTGTGCCGAGCAGCGCCGACAGCGCGCGCATCGCAAAGAGGCTCTGGCCGAATGTCGCCATCCACGCATGAAGCATCAAGTCGTGAATTGCGAGCTTGCCTGGATTCACGATTGCCTGCTGCGCGATAACGTCGGCGATCGTTGGCGCCGAGGCGGCGGCCCACGATGCGCCTTCGTCGGGCGAAAACTCGCGCGTCCCGAGATGCATGAGGCGGAGCGCCGCGCCCAGCACCAGTGCCACCGAGACGATCAGCAATGCGATCGCGCGGCGCTGCGAAGCTGAAGCGGCGCGGGTGCCGGGTAAATCTGAACTCAGAGACCCTTCCTTAACTGCGGCGCGGGCCGAAATCCTACCGTGCGCGTGGCCGGGATTGTCATCGGCGCATTGGTGCGCGGGTTGAATCCGGCGCGCGCGCGGCGGCGGCGCACGGTGAAGGTGCCGAAGCCCGGAATCCAGAAACGCTTGTCCTTGCGAATGGACCTGGCGATTTGCTCGAAGGAAAGATCCAGCATCCGCTCCACGGTCTTCTTCGGCTGCCGGGTATTTTTCGCCACGGTCTCGATCAATTCCGACTTGGTCATCGACGAGCCCTCCGCGCTTTGTTCCTAATGCCGCGCCGCGCTGCGGGCAAGAGTCGCGTGCGCGATGCGGCCCGCGATGGCTCTGGAGGCCGGTCAGAGCTTGGTGAACCCGTCGCGGCTCCACGCCTCCGATCCGACTCCGTTATGCACGAAGAAGAGCCCGTCGGGATCATATTTCTTTTTCACGTCGGCGAGGCGCTGACGGTTGCTGCCCCAGTATGCATTGGGAAAATCCTTTTCGAAGTAGTTGCTCTCGCTGACATATGCACCGGGTTCAGGCACGACCGCGCGAAGCTCATTCAGGCACTTCTCGATGCGTGCAGCGGCCTTTCGCCCTTCTTCGATGTTGGGCTCGTGGCCGGGAATTCCGGGATATGCGGGCTGCTGCGCGTCGCCGGTGATCGCGAGCGTGAACGCGGTCAGCACGGCGGGGTTAGTCGCAGTGTCGCGTGTTCTTTCGATCACGTCGGGCGGAGCACCGGCGAGCCCCTTGTTCAAGTGCAGCTCAAGATACGAATGCCGCGAGGCTGCGAACAGCGCATCGGCAAAGCGCTGCTGAGAATCAGGCTCGAGCAGGGATTCGGGCAGCCACAGCGACTGCATCCCCCACATGAACCATGAGACCTGGCCCGCGTCGCCCTGCCACCACGCGTTGCTAGGCGCCGCGCCTGGCCGTTTGTCGATCACAAATAACGGCTGCTCAACGAGATGCGACAGCGTTTTGTCTACAAGAGATGTAAACATGCTGTCATTCGGGTTGGGAAAGGGCAGCTCGGCCCAGTGCTCCTTCCACCACTGGACGTCCCACCAGCGCTGACCCGGGATGCTGCCGATCGTCAGATGTCCCTGGATCGAATAGTCACTCGACGAATTTTTGAGCCAATCGAGAAAGGGCTGCCAGATTTTTCTCGCCTCGTCCGAGCTGAGCCCCTGCGAGACCATCGAGACTTCGAAGATGTTGTCGGGCCGAACGTGAATCTGCTCGCCCCAATGATCGTTGAGAAGGCTCTCTTTGTAGAAACTCACGAACTGACGAATCAGGCGCCGGTACGCGTCGTCGGAGTCCGCTTTGATTTTGAAGTTCGCAACGCCGACGAATTCTGGCAGATCGTGCACCCGCACCGTGACCTTGCTGATCACGCCGAAGTTGCCGCCGCCGCCACCCTTGAGCGCCCAGAAAAGATCCGGGTTGTTGCACGCATTCGCGATACGAATCTGACCGTCGGCGGTAACGACCTCGGCCTCGAGCAGGTTCGCCGCCACCGTGCCGTAGTGTTTCGAATAGCTGCCGAAGCCGCCGCTCGAAACGAGTCCCGCAACGCCGACCGTCGTGCATCCTCCGCCCTGGACATATTTGCCGCCCTTGGTGGTGACCGCCTGGTAGGCCTGCATCCAGATCGTTCCAGCGCCGAGCGTGACCGCAGGTTGAGGAGCGATCTTGCCTTCGCATCCTTGCGGAACGAACGAAGGATGCATCGCGATGTCGTTCATGTGGCGGGTCCAGACTAACAGCGAGTCAGGTGCGTTGGAGGTGCCGTGGTAGCTGTGGCCGCCGCCTTTGACCACGAGGCGCAGGTTGTTCTGACGCGCGAAGTTGACCGCCGCCGCGATGTCGCTCGCGTTGCGCGCGGCGACTGCATACACGCTCGGCTGCGAGGTCCAGGCATCGACCCAGCCGAGGCTCTCCGTCAGCCCAACCTGATCGCCGACGAAGAACGGATTTTTCAGATTCTTCCAGAGCTCCTTGGCCGCGTCGCTGGAGGGATCGGTCTTCAGTATCGAAATCGGAAAATCGACCGTGATCAGATTTCCGCCGACCGCCTTATTGAGCTGATCCCATGCAGCCTTCGACGGCCAGGAAGGATCACCCGGGCGGCATCGTCGGACACTAGTGTCGGCGAGCAGCGGGAGCGGCAGCATCGGCAGCAAGGCTGCCGATCCGGCTACTTTGAGGAATTCTCTCCGGTTCATTTGGTCCCTCGCGTTCGAGTTAGCGATTCGGAGACTCAGCAATTCGTCTGCCAAGCATACCGCAGCGAAATCTGTGGGCGGAAATTGGACTTGGTTCCAGGAGCAGCAGCGCGATCGTTGCGGACGATGCAATACCAGCGCTGCGCTATGCGTCGCCGATTGCTCTCCAGACCAAACCCCAGCGAACTCCTTGATCACTGACAGTCACCGCGGCCGCATGGAAACGCTCCAGCACGCACTCGAGGATCATGGCGCCAGCGAAAATCACGTCGGCGCGGCCCTCGGCGAGTCCCGGTAAATTGCGGCGCTTTGTCAGAGGCATCGCGCCAAAGAGCTCGCGGACGCGCTTCACTTCGGAAAGCGCGATCGTGCGGCCATGCGTCGAGCCAAGCTGATCGACATCAAGGCCCTCCGACACGGCGCAAATCGTCGTCACCGTGCCCGCGATTCCGACCACCGCATCGGGACGAAAATCCCACGCGGCGATCGCGAGCGTTCCGTCGATCGTCTCGCGGAGCTTGGCAATCTCGGCAGCAGTGGGCGGATCGCCGCGAACCATTCGCTCGGTGAGCCTCACCGACCCAAGTTGAAGGCTCGCAAGATCGAGCGGCCGTCCGGGCTCGGCACGAATCAGCTCGGTCGAGCCGCCGCCAATGTCGACGATGAGCAGCTTGCCGGCGGGATCGATGGGCAGACCGCGCATTACCGCGAGATGCGACAAAGCTGCTTCCTCTGCGCCTGAGATCACGCGGAGCTCAACGCCCGTGCGCTCGCGCACCGCCACGATAAAGGCATCGCCGTCGCCTGCATCGCGCAATGCGCTCGTCGCGACTGCATCGAATTTCCCGACGCCGAGCTCGCGTGCGCGCCGCGCGAATTCCTCGATCGTCGCCAGTGTATTCGCCGATGTTTCGGGGTCGAGCGCGCCCGTGCGGTCGACGCCGCGGCCGAGCCGCGCGATCCGTCCGAGTTCCGCGAGCACCCGCGGATACTGATCATCTCCAACTTCGACGGCGAGCATCAACACGGTGTTGGTCCCGACGTCGAACGCGGCCAGCTTCATGAGCGCGCCGCAGCGGCTTGATCGCCGCCGGGTGGTTCAATCGCGTTAGAAGCGATCCAGCGATCGATTGCGGCGAGCGCGCGTTCTCCCTGCGCGATTTTCTTCTCGCGTCCGCGAAAGCGGCCGGCAAGTGCGGGCATCAAGCCGTAGTTCGCGTTCATCGGCTGGAAGTCCTTGCGCGTCGTGTCTGTGATATACGCCACGAGAGATCCAAGCGCGGTCTCAGGCGGCGGCACGACGAGTGCGCGGCCCTCGATCAAACGTTGCGCGTTGATTGCGGCCAGCAACCCTGCGGCGGCGGATTCGACGTAACCTTCGACGCCGATCATCTGGCCTGCAAGAAAGAGCTCGTCGCGCTTGCGAAGCTGCAACGTCGGCGCGAGGAGTCGCGGCGAATCGATAAAAGTATTGCGATGCAACGAGCCCAAACGCACGAACTCGGCGCGCCCGAGGCCGGGAATCATCCGCAACACGCGCCGCTGCTCCGGGTGCGTCATCTTGGTCTGGAATCCGACGATATTGTAGAGCTGGCCTTCGGTGTCGTCCTGGCGAAGCTGCACGACCGCGAACGGACGGCGGCCGCTCGGATCGCGCAAACCAACCGGACGCATCGGGCCGAATGCGAGTGTCTGGCGCCCGCGCCGCGCCATCTCCTCGATCGGCATGCATCCTTCGAAGTAGAGCGGCTTCTCGAACGGATGCAGCTCGACCTTGTCCGCCGCGATGACCGCATCGATGAACGCCTCGTACTCGTCCTCGGTCATCGGGCAGTTGATATAATCGTCGCCGCCCTTGTCGTAGCGCGAGGCCCGCCACGCGACGTTCATGTCGATTGAATCAGCCGCGACAATCGGCGCGATCGCATCGTAGAAGTAGAGATTGCGCGGTCCGATCAGATTGTTGAGCGCATCACCAAGCGCGGCACTGGTGAGAGGCCCCGAGGCGATTATCGCGCGACCGTCCGGGATGCTCGATGCTTCGGCGCGCTCGATCGTGACAGAAGGTTCACGCTCAAGAGTCTCGGTGATGATTCGCGAGAAGTCGTCACGATCCACCGCGAGCGCAGAGCCGGCCGGCACCCGTGCGCGATCGGCCGCCGCGATTACCAGCGAGCCGAGCCGCCGCATCTCTTCTTTCAGTACCCCAACCGCAGTCTCTAGCGAGGCGTTGCGCAGCGAGTTGGAGCAGACCAGCTCGGCGAATCCCGGGGTGCGATGCGCCTCGGTCATCTTGACCGGACGCATCTCGATAAGGCGCACGCGCACGCCACGCCGGGCGAGCTGCCACGCCGCCTCGCTTCCGGCGAGACCGGCGCCGATAACAGTAACCTGGGGCTCAGTCATCTTCAGGCAAACAGAGCGCGAACGTCTCTCGCCGCCGAAGATTTCATTTCGTAGGAAAGCCTCGCGGCGTTAGTGTCGATCCCGTTCACGCTCGTTCGACTATAGGCAGTAAACCTCAAAGGAGACTCACGATGGAATACATCCTGCTCATTTATAACAGCGAGGCCGAAGCCCAGAAGATGAGGCCCGCCCAAGGTCAGGAGATGTTTCAGGGCTACATGAAGTTCACCCAGGAACTGCAGGCTTCGGGCAAGAACAAAGGCGGCAATCCGCTGGAGCGAACCAGCAGCGCGACGACGGTGCGAGTCCGCAACGGCAAAACCGTGGTCACCGACGGCCCCTTCGCCGAAACCAAGGAGCAGCTCGGCGGCTACTACCTGGTAGAGGCGAAGGACCTCGATGACGCGATCGCGATCGCGGCGAAGATCCCCGGCGCGCTCACCGGCTCGATCGAAGTGCGGCCGATCATGAAGATGAACATGTAAGTTTGTTCCCCCGTGAACCTGCAACGGTTCAACATCGACCTTGCGATAGCCGTTGGCGAGGCCGCTGCGGTACGCTCCCGGGTGGAGATGGACCCCGGCGGCTTCGAAAGTTTTTATCGCGCGGAATACGGCCGAATTCTCGCAACGGTCATTGGTCTGGTCAGCGACTTCGACCTTGCCGAAGAAGCGGTGCAGGATGCGTTCGCGATTGCGCTCGAGCAATGGCCGCGCGAGGGGATGCCGCACAATCCGCGCGCGTGGATCGTCAGCGTCGCACGGCACAAGGCAATCGATCGCATCCGGCGGCGCGCGCGCTTCGACGAGCGCCAGGATGAGATCAAAAGGGTCATCGAGCTCGAGAGCATGCGCGACGACGACGAATCAGAGGATCGCGCGGTGCCCGACGAACGGCTGAACCTGATTTTCACATGTTGTCATCCCGCACTTGCGCGCGATGTGCAGGTGCCGCTGGCGCTGCGGACGCTGTGCGGGCTGAGGACGGAGGAGATCGCGCGGGCCTTTGTCGTGCCAGTGCCGACGATGGCGCAGCGATTGGTCCGCGCGAAGCGCAAGATCAGTACCGCCGGCATTCCGTACCAGGTCCCGCCGCCGGAGACGCTCAGCGAGCGCCTCGACGCGGTTATGGCGGTGATTTACCTGGTCTTCAACGAAGGCTACGCCGCAACTTCTGGAGCGGAACTCCTTCGCACCGACCTTTCCGCGGAAGCGATTCGTCTCGGCAGGATTCTCGTCGAACTGATGCCGACGTATCGCGAGGTCCGCGGACTGCTCGCGCTGATGCTGCTGCATCACTCGCGCCGCGACACCCGCGTCGATGCGAACGGCGACATCGTTCTGCTCGAAGACCAGGATCGCTCGAGCTGGCATCGCGATGAGATCGCCGAAGGTCTCGCACTCGCCGCCGAAGCGATGCGGTCGTCCGAGCCGGGACAATATGCGATCCAGGCGGCGATCGCGACCGAGCATTCGCGCGCCGCGCGATTCGAAGCTACCGCCTGGCGCGCGATCGCGGCTCTCTATGAAAAGCTGTCTGAATTAACTCCGACGCCCATCGTGGCGCTCAACCACGCTGTGGCGATCGCGATGGCTGACGGACCAGAACGAGGGCTGAAGCTGATTGACCGACTCGAGGCGACTCAACAGCTCAATGACTATTTCCTGCTCCACGCAGCCAAGGCGGACCTTTTACGACGGCTCGGCCGATGGGACGCGGCGGCGGATTCGTATCGCCGCGCACTTGAGTTGGCCGGCACAGAACCCGAGCAGAGATTCCTTCGACGAAGACTCGATGAGGTAAACAAGCGCGTCTAATTCTGCGGATTCGTCCGCGATAAAATGCCTGACGCGCGATGGCGCGCATCAGGCATCTCCGATCAACCGCAACAGATCAGCGCCGATTAACTATTCCATTTTACGGAGGTAAAGTCTCTTTCCGGTTGGCTTTGGTTACCGTCCCGCCCTGATCGTCGAAAATGTGAGTAACCTGAGAGCCGTCCATTCCATCAAGCCAGAATGTCACCGCATTACGAGGTTCTCCAGCGAGCGCGAGAAATTGTCGAGTGCGCCGGGCCCCACATTTATTGGATTGGTCGCGGGATTGTCCTGCGTGCGCACCGCACCTAACAACTACGGATTCGGCGGGACGTGGAGGGCTTGCTGGATTTGCCACCATGAAACGGGCTGGTCGGTGCGCAACAGCGCGATCGCCTCATCGATCATTTTGATCTGGACGGCGTAGTCCTGGACCTTGCCTGGCGAGTCCCACGTGTAATCCTGGACGCCATGACGGTCCAAATCACGCGCGGCCTGTAGCTGGTTGATGTAATCCTGGCGCTGCTCGGCCGACATCGACTTTGGCGGCACCGTCAGCGCCAGCCTCAGATCGCGATCCGATACGTATTGGCCTTGCCGCACCGCCGCGACGACTGCGTCGACTTTGGTCGCCGAGTGCATGAAATCGCCCTGCGTGATTGGGTTGATGCCGGGCGCGAGGGCATTGCGCTGGTCGGTCTGCTTTGCGGCTTCGAGCTGTGCAATGAGCGCGTCGCGCTGCTGCGGTGAGCTCGCGGGATTGGTCGATGCGCACGCGGATAACATCGCGGCGAGAAGAAACGCAGCATGGCGAGGTAGCGACTTCACCGGCGAACCATGGGTAGCCGCCAGAAAGGATGCGCGGCTAGGGATTCTGCGGAACGAAGAGCGCCTGCTGGATTGTCCACCACGAGACTGTGGCGCCGCTGCGCAGTTGTGCGATCGTTTGATCGATCATGCCGATTTGAACGGTGTAGTCCTCGCTCCTGATCGGCTCGCGCGACGAATCGAGGACGCCCGTCTCGTCGAGCTTTTTGGCAGCCTGGAGCTGGTCGATAAAGTCTTGCCGCTGCGCGGGCGTGAGCTCACCGGGCGGAACCGTCATCGCGAGATTCAGATCGCGCCGCGAAACGAACTGGCCTTGCTGCAGCTTGCCGATCGCCTCGTCGGCTTTCTGAGCTGAGTGCTCGAAGTCACCCTGCGCGACAGGATTTAGACCGGGCGCGAGCGCGTCCTGCAGATCAGTTTGCCTGGCTGCCGCAAGCTTCTCGATGAGCGCGGGGCGCTCCGACGGAACTTGCGATGGATTCGACGATGGGCCGCATGCGGACAGCGTCAGCGCGACGAGTGCCGCGCTTGCGATGGATCCGTATCGCGCCATCTGCGTCGGACTAGACCGTTGGTGACGACGCCGGCGGCTCGCCCGGTTCCGACGCTGCCGGGCCGCGGGCTTTGTAGCCGCATTCCTTGTTGGCGCACTGCAATGTGACGCCGTCGCGCTTGGTGACTTTCTCGGTAATATACGGTGCGCCGCATTGCGGGCACGGCTGCGCGATTACCTTGTCCCAGCTCGCGAACTTGCACTTCGGATAGCGGCCGCATCCGTAGAACAGCTTGCCGCGCCGGCTGCGACGCTCGAGGATCTCACCCTCTTTGCATTCGGGGCACGCGACTCCCGTCTTCACCGGGTCGGCCTTGAGCCGCTTGATTCCGTCGCAGTCCGGATAGCCCGAGCATCCGAGAAACTCGCCGAAGCGCGAGCGCCGCATCACCATCGGCTTGCCGCACTTCTCGCAGGTCTCGTCGGTGAGCGCCGGCGCGCTGGCCTCGCGAATCTTGATATTGCCCTGCTCGTCGCGGCCGAACTCGCTGGTCGTCGTGCAGTCGGGATAGTTGGAGCAGGCGAGGAACTCGCCGTTGCGGCCCCACTTGATAACCATCTCGCCGCCGTCGGTCGGGCACTTGATGCCGGTGGGGAGGCCCTTGCGCTTGACCTCCGGCATCTTCTCTTTGGCGTGCCCGAGCTGTTCCTCGAACGGACCGTAGAAGGACTTGAGCGTCTGCACCCAGCCCTGGGTCCCTTCTTCGACCTGGTCGAGGTTTTCTTCCATCTGCGCGGTGAAGCCACTCTCGACGATGTTCGGAAATGCCGCCGTCAGCATGTCGCAGACGACCCGCCCGAGCGATGTCGGACGCAGCCGCTTGCTCTCATCTTCCTCGACGTATTCCCGCAGGATGCTGGTGATGATCGTGGCGTAGGTGGACGGCCGCCCGATGCCGCGTTCTTCGAGCTCCTTGATGAGCGTGGCTTGAGTATAGCGCGGCGGAGGCTGCGTGAAGTGCTGCTCTGGTTCGAGTCCCAGCAGCTTGAGGATCTCGCCCTCGGCCAGAAGTGGCAGCGTGCCGTCCTCGTCCTCGGCGGCGTCGTCCTGGCCCTCGATATACACCCGCATGAAACCGTCGAACTTCATCACCTGGCCGGTGGCGCGAAAGATCGTGTCGTCGGCGGATTCGATATCGACCGTGGTACGATCATAAACCGCTGGCGTCATCTGGCTCGAAACGAAGCGGTTCCAAATCAGCGTGTAGAGCGCGAGTTCGTCCTTGCCGAGGTAACGCGCCATCGATTCGGGGTCGCGCTCGACGGCGGTCGGGCGGATAGCCTCGTGCGCGCCCTGAGCCTGCTTGCCGGACTTGTAGAAGTTCGGCTTCTCGGGGAGGTACTTCGCGCCGTAGCGATCATTAATATTGGCGCGGACCGATTCGAGCGCCGCGTCGGAAACGCGCGGCGAATCAGTACGCATATAGGTGATAAGGCCGACCGCGCCCTGGTCGCCCAGCTCGATGCCCTCGTAAAGCCGCTGCGCCACCTGCATCGTCTTGCGCGGCGAGAAGTACAGCCGGCGCGAGGCCTCCTGCTGGAGGCGCGAAGTGATGAACGGCGGCGCTGGAGTCCGGCGGACTTCCTTGCGCTCGATGCTCTTGATCTTGAACGGAGCGTACTCGACTGCGGCGATGATCGCGCGCGCCTCGGCCTCGGGCATCTTGTAGTTCTTGTTGTCGATGCGCTGGTCTTTGTGGCTGAAGAGGCGCGCCTTGAAGGCAGGAGGATTCGCGCCTTGCAGGTTCGCATCGAGGGTCCAGTATTCCTCGGCGCGAAACGCCTCACGTTCGCGCTCGCGCTCTACAACGATTCTGAGGGCAGGAGACTGAACGCGGCCGGCGCTGATGCCGCGCTTTACCTTGTCCCAGAGCAAAGGGCTTATCTTGTAGCCGACCAGCCGATCGAGCACGCGTCGCGCCTGCTGCGCATCGTAGAGATGCTCGTTCAGGGTCGTCGGATTCGCGACCGCCGCTTTGACCGCCGATTGCGTAATCTCGTGCAGCAGGATGCGATGCACCTGCGCTTTGGTCTTTCCGAGCTTGTCGCGGATGTGCCAGGCGATCGCCTCTCCTTCGCGATCAGGGTCGGTCGCGAGATAGATGTGGTCCTTGCCTTTGGCCGCGCCCTTGATTTCGTCGAGTACCTTGGTCTTGCCCGGGATGACGTGGTACTCGGGCTTGAAATCGTGTTCGATATCGACGCCGAGCTTGCTCTTTGGCAGGTCCATGACGTGGCCGACCGAGGGCGTGACGACATAGTTTGCCCCCAAGTAGCGCTTTATCGTCTTGGCCTTGGCCGGCGATTCAACGATGACGAGGTTCTTAGCCAATAGCTAGGTGCCTCCGGTTCTGGTTCGCGGCTCGGCTGACTCCCGGGCCGCTTCCCATCCTGCACAAATCACGCGAGTGAGAAAAGCTTGCCCGGATGTTGGGCGACGAGGCCGCGAAGCTCAAGTTCGAGTAACAACCTAAGCACGATCTGCGTCTTGAGCGCTGTAGCTTCAATAATCGAATCAACATGAAGTCTTTCATCATGCTTCAGAGCCTCAAGGATAAGTTTAGCCTCATCAACAGTGTTTTGCTCCGATTCGGTTTGCGAATTGCCGCCGCTTTTTTCAGTCTTTTCGCGCTTTGCCGAGCTCGGCTGCGGTATAGACAGCATCTTTGGACCGAGCGCGAGCTGCGGCGCCAGCTCCTCGATTACATCTTCTACACATTCTACGAGTTTCGCGCCTTCTTTTAAAAGTCGATTACTACCGCGCGCCTTGCCGCTTACCGGGCTGCCCGGCACAGCGAAGACCTGACGATCCTGCTCCAACGCCATCCGCGCCGATATAAGCGAGCCGCTTTTTTCAGCAGCCTCGACGACAACCACTCCCAAGGCGAGGCCCGAGAGAATCCGGTTGCGGGTCGGGAAGTTCTCGGCCAGCGGTTGGGTGCCAACCGGCAGCTCCGACATCAATGCGCCGCCTTTTTCGATGATCGCCTCGGCGAGCTTGCGATGCTCTGCGGGATAGATCACGTCGATTCCGCATCCCATGACCGCGATCGTTCTGCCGCCCGCGTCCAGCGCACCCTGATGCGCCTCGCCATCGATTCCGCGCGCAAGGCCGCTCACGACAGTGAAACCCTTGGCCGCGAGCTCGAAGCCGAGTCGCTGTGCCATCCGACGGCCGCCGTCGCTTGCGGCTCGCGCGCCAACGATCGCGACGCAATGCGAATCGGTCAGCGGCGCATCGCCGCGCACGAACAGGAACGGCGGAGGATCGGCGATGTGCTTTAGATTCGGCGGATATTCCGGATCGGTCCAACGCACCAGCCTTGCCCCGATTCGCGGCAACTCGCAGAGCTGCTTCTCGGCGAGGGTGAAATCCCGAAACTGGCTGACGTTGTAGGCAGTCTGCCGGGGCACGCCGATAGCAGCAATATCGCTAGCGCTGGCCTCGAATGCCCGCTCGGGAGTGCCGAACTTTTCAAGTATCAATCGATAAATGCGCGCTCCGACTCCGTTCACCTGGCGAAGCGCGATCCAGCATGCGTCAGCCGATTGCATCCGCTAATACCGCTTAGGACGCGGTCCCCCTTTTCCGAAACAAATACCTAGCTAAATCGTACTACTACAATAAGAACCTCTTAACGCCAACAGGCAACTATAAAAGCGCTGTTTGTGGTGATTTTCTTGACCACCGATGCCGAATCACATAACTTGGCCGCAACAATCCCTCCGCGGCCCACTCAATCTGGGCCAAACTATTTCAACAATCGCTGACCGAGGGACGGGTTGGCCAGGGACGGAGCAGAAGTAATTGATGGATTCGAACGGACTGTCAGCGGCCGAGAAGCAAATCGTAATTTTCAGCTTTTATCGCGACGCCGAACTTCGCGGGGCGCGTTTGCTTTTCAACCTTCTCGGCCGTCTGAAGGGCGGTGAAGCCCAGCTCAAGATGGCCGCGCACCTCGCCGACGAGACTCGTCATGCGTTCCTGTGGACCAAGCGGATCTCTGATCTCGGCGGCGCTCCAGTCGTTATAGATGACGGCTATCAGCGCCGGCTCGGCCTTCGCACCGGCGTTCCCAAGACTCTTATCGACCTGCTCGCTCTGACCGTTGTGGTCGAGGAGCGCGCGCAGAGCCGCTACAACGCGCACATGGCGCTGCCCAACGTCGATCCCGAAACGATGGAAGTGCTGAAGGCCGTAACCAAGGACGAATCGTGGCATCTCTCGTGGATCGAGAAAGAGCTGCGCGATATCGCCAAGGCTGAAGGCAAGGAAGAGACGGCCGACGAAGCGCTCGAGCGCTACCGCAGGATCGATCGCGAAGTCTTCGCGACGCTCGCGGCCGACGAAGCCGCGCTGATGCGCTCCTAGAGCAACTCCCAAAAATTCGGACTCGAAAATGATTCAGGCGGCGCGCCGCGCCTGATTTATCGCTGCGTTGAGTTCCGCGCGCATCACCGCTGCGGCTTCGGCAGCCGCCTCGCCGGGTTTTGCTCCCGCTTTGTTCAGATATGCGTACATCAGGCCACGACTGGAATTGACAACGATGCCGGTTCCATCGGGCCGCGCCGCCGCGACCGCGTCCGCCGCGGACGCGCCCTGCGTGCCATAGCCGGGAACGAGAATCGTCGCATTGGGCATCAGCTCGCGAGCGCGTCGCGCCTGCACCGGATAAGTCGCGCCCACAACCGCGCCGACGGCGGAGAGACCGCTCTGACCGATATGATCGCCGCCCCATCCGTTGACGCGCGCCGCGACCACCTCCCACATCGTGCGCTCACCGCTCTGCACATCCTGGAACTCGCCTGACGACGGATTCGAGGTTTTGACCAAAACGAACAGGCCACGCCCGCGCGGGACGCGCGCTATAAATGGCATCGTCGCGTCGCTGCCCTGGTAGGGATTCACCGTCACGGCATCAGCCGCGAAGTCGCCGTCGCCGAGGAACGCCTCCGCGTATGCCGCCGAGGTCGTACCAATATCGCCGCGCTTGGCGTCCGCGATCGTGACGAGACCAAGCCGCCGCGCGAGTTTGAGAACTTCAACGTACGCACGCATGCCTTCGAGGCCGCGCGCTTCGAAGAACGCGAGCTGCGGTTTGATCGCTGCGATGTGCGGCGCGCATGCCTCGACAATCTCGCAGCAGTAACTCGCGAGCGAATAGCCTGCCGGCACACCGGGCGTGGTTTTCGTATCAAGCTGCGGATCAACGCCGAGAATCGCGAAAGAGTTCTTGCGGCGGATCTCCTCGGCCAGCCGGTCAGCGAAGTTCATCGAAATCATGATCGCACAGATGCATTCGGCGATCATCCCGCGCCGCAAAGCCCGCCCTTGCTGTGTCTTTGGCTGCCATCCAGTCTGTCATCTTGAGCGGAATCTGCGGAGTCGAAAAGCCTGCCCTGAGCGAAGTCGAAGGGATCTCGGAGGCCCCGAAGGGGCCGGTACCGGTCCCGACTCCGCAGGGACCACCGAGATCCTTCACTGCGCAGACTCCGTTCGGGATGACAGACTGGATGGCGGCCGGCGATTTCAGACACCAGACAGTACAGCTGCACAAAGAAAGAGGCGTTGCGTTTTTCAATTAGCCGCGGGCATTGTGGATTCGCACATGAACAGAATCACGATCATCACGAAGTTAAGAGCGATCGCGGCGATCGCGCCGGCGATCTTGATAGTGGTGGGCCTTGTGGTCGCGGGCGCCTTGTATGCCTTTGGCGAGGCGCCGCGCGCACTTTACGACAGTCAGTATTTAAGCGCGCGGGCGGCGGACGGCATGGAAGCCGCCCTCTTCAAGATGGATTGGGGTCGCACGCAGCAAGACGGCTCGCAGATCGTGCTCGACCAGCAGCGCCGCTTCGTCTCGTGGGTCGATACCGCGCGCGCTCACGCCGACTCGCAAGAGCAGATCGATAGCCTGCACAAGATCGCCGACGCATCCGTGCCGATCTTCGATTCGCTGCGCAAAGCCGCCCCCAACGACGACAGCGTCGAACCCGGGATGCGCAATCTCGAGGGGATGGTCGCGGACCTCATCAGCGCCGACGAAGCTTCGATCCTGGCTATGGTTTCGCGCGCCGAGTCGCTGGCGCGCGTCATGGTTATCGTCGCGATCGCAGGCGTGATCGTCGTACCCTGGATCTGCTTCGTCGTGTTTTACCGCACGAGCAGTGCGGCAGCCGCTCAACTTCGCGAGATTCGCGCCAACTTGAATATCCTCGACGAGCGCGGCGAGACGACTGCGCCCGAGCTTCGCAAGATCGACGACAGCCTTACGGCACTTGGCTTTCCGAAGCCCAATCCGATGCTCGCCGAGGAGTGAGAGCGCTCAGCGTGTGAACTCCGGCATCACTTCTTTCGCGAACATCTCGAGCGAATCGGGCATGAGGAAGTTCAGGAAAAAGTAGGTCATCCCGAGGTCTTCGATTCGCGATGCGATCTCGCGCTTGATGTCGTCGGGCGTGCCGACCATCACCTGCATCGAAGAGCGCACGGCCTCCATGTCGGTGAGTCCGACCGATTGCGCGGTCGCGGCCGCCATCGCATCGACGGTCGCGCGGTCCTTCGCCATCAGCACGATAGCCGCGCCTGAAAGCTCGAGCGCGTCGGGCGAGCGCCCGGCGGCCTTGAGAAATTCGCGTGTCAGCGCCAGCCGATTCTTTGCCCTTACGCGATCGAACGCTAACGCGCGGTTGACGTCGACCGAACCGGTAGTTATCGGCGGATTGAGGTTCAGGATATCGCCCTCCTGCGCCGCGACTTCGAGAATTCGCCTGCCTCCGCCGCCGATCAGAAGCGGTAGCGGCTTTTGCACGGGCTTCGGATCGCAGTAAGCCTTTTCGATCTTGAAGTAGCGGCCGTGGTGCGTCGGCTCTTCCTGCGTCCACATCGCCTTCAACACCTTGATTCCGTCGGCCATCTGCTCGATTCGTTCGGCGTTCGACGGATACGAAAAGTTGTAGGCGTCGTACTCTTCCTTGAACCATCCGGCGCCGATTCCCGCCGTCAAACGCCCGCGGCTCAGGTTATCGAGCGACGCCATCGTCTTGGCGAGCAGCGCCGGGTTTCGATACGACATCGAGGTGACAAGCGGCAACATCCTGATGGTGCTGGTTGTCGCGGCGACCGCGCTCAGCATCGTGAAGCATTCGTAATGCGGCGCGCGCGGATCTTCCATCAGCCCGCGCATAAAGAAATGATCGTCGATCGAAACCGAGTAGTAGCCGAGATCCTCGGCCCGCTTCGCAGTCGCGATCGTGGCGGCGGGATCGCCATTGGGAAGTCCAGCGTTAAACCTGATGGGACGCATGCGTTCTCCTGACATTCGTGTGAGCACCGCAGCCGCGGCGCAGAATGCGGTCAGGCTAACGCGCAGTTAGGTTTCACGAAATGGGAAATCTGCTCAGGTCTTGCGGCGAGGTCGAGATGACTTCACCGGTTTGCGCGTGAGCGGCTTTGCGACCGCGATCTTTTTCGGCTTGGCGGCACTCGCACCGCCGTCGGGCAGGATCACGTCGATGCTGCGCCACAGATACCACGCCGCCGCCGTCCGATACGGACGCCATCGCTCGGCGACTTTCATGACCTGCTTGCGCTTGGGCCGCTGACGCATCCGAAAAAGGCGCTTGATCCCGTTCTGCACGCCGAGATCGTCGGCCGGCATCACGTCGGGCCGCCCGAGGTTGAACATCAGGAACATCTCGGCCGTCCAGCGACCGATTCCTTTGACGCGCGTGAGGTCGGCGATGATCTCGTCATCGGTCATCGTCGGGAAGCGATGAAAATTCAGCGTGCCGTCGCGCAGATGGCCCGCTAGATCGCGAATGTATAGCGCTTTCTTTTCGGAGAGCCCGACGCTGCGGAGCTTTTCGATTGGCGTCGCGATCACCTGCTCGGGGGTGGGGAATTCGGTGTCGGGATAAAGTCCGGTGAAACGATTGTAGATCGCAGTCGCCGCGGCCCCTGCGAGCTGCTGAAAGATGATCGCGCGGCAGAGCGCCGGGAATCGCTCGGGCCGCGGGATGATCTTAACCGGACCGACGCTTTCAATTACTTGCGCCAGGACCGGATCATTCTTGCTAAGATGCCGTCGGGCGGCGCGCGCGTATGGAACGGTTTTCTCGGTCATTGCGATCGCGCAGAATCTGACACGCGGACGCGCACCACGCAATGTCGACCAAGCACGCTGATGACTTATGAGCGACGATAGTCGGCTCCCGATGAAGGCCGAAAATCTGCGCGAGGGTATTCACCTCGGGCCGGTCTTCTACATCATCGACGCCGACCAGGTGAAACGCTTCACCACGGCACTCCGTGATCCGAATCCCGCGTTCGATCCTGCGCGCGACGAGCACGCTTTCGTCCCGCCCACGATGCGCCTGCAGGACTACGCGCTCCTCATCGCCACCCAGTTCAAGGGCGGCAAAGGGGGAGTGCACGCCAAGCACTGGTGCGAGTTTCACGCGCCGATGCGGGTCGGGCAGGCGATTCGCGCCGAGGGCACGATCACCGCTACGTTTCGAAAACGCGGCAAGTTCTATTTCACGCTCGAGTACGAGCAGCACGATGCGGCGAGCGGCGAGCTGCTGATGCGGCAGGCGATCACGTCGGTGCTGCTGAACGAAAAGGGAGAAATGAAATGAGCGGCACGCATGCGATCGCGGTCGGTGATCAACGAACCTCGCAACCGTACCTGCTCGACGCCGATGCGGCCGAGGCATACGGACGCGCGCTCGATTCGCCGCGTCGGCGGCGCCCACCCAAGAACATTCACAGTGATCCGGATGCCGCCGCCAAGGCGGGATTCACGGCGCCGATCGCGGCCGGAGAGCAAACCGTCGCGGTAATCGGGCAGTTCCTCGCGGCCGAGTTCGGGATGCGGTTTCTGCGCGGCGGCCGCATCGACGTATCGCTCACGCTGCCCGTTCTGTACGGCGATACACTGGTGTCGCACGCGCTCGCCGATCGCGAAGACGCAGAACTTCTCCATTTGAAAATCTGGGTCGAGAATCAGAGCGGCGATCGCGTGCTCGAGGGAACCGCGACGCTAAGGCGCGACGCGTGAGCACGGCCGCGCAAAGCGGCGCGCCCGCGGCATCGATTCCCACGCCGATCTGGCGGCGCGCGATTCCATACGCCGGCACGCTGCTCATCTTCGTGCTCATTTTCTGGCGCATCCCGCTGCGCAAGGTGGGCGAGGCGCTCACCGATGTTCCGGTCTTTGGGTTCCTCGGGCTCTTCCTGCCGTACTCGCTCTTCTACTTCGTGATCGATTCGGCGTGTCTGACCTGGGTCGTCCATCGCTTCAACGCGCCGATGCGCTATCGCGACATCCTGCCGATACGCGCCAGCATGTACCTGCTCGCGATGATCAATACGAACCTCGGCCAGGGCGGCGTCGCATACTACCTCTATCGCAAGGCCGGGATCACATTTCTCGCGGCGCTGAGCTCGATCCTGTTCATCGCGCTTTTGGAGATTTACCAGCTCTTCATGTTCTCGACGCTGGGAGTGATTTTCTACACGCCCCGCGCCGGCACGCAGACCGAGATCGTGAGTATCCTGCGGGTCGCGTACATCATCGCATGGGCCGGACTCTTCGCGCTGATGGCGTTTTTCGCGCTCGCGCGACGGCGCGAATCGATTCGCACGTGGCTCGCAACGAGCCGCGCGGGCGCGATCATCGCGACCTTCGTCGAAGCACGGCCGCTCGACTACCTGACTGTGCTCGTTATCAAATCGCCGACGTTTCTCGCATCGGTGGTCATCCAGTACTTCGCGCTCGCGATGTACGGAATCACGGTACCGTTCATAAAGCTGTTGCTCTTTCTGCCGCTCGTGTTCCTCGCCGCGGCGCTGCCGATCGCGGTCGCGCACCTCGGCACCAGTCAGGCGGCGTGGCTGCTCTTCTTCTCAGGCAATGCGCCGGATGCGAGGATCCTCGCCTACAGCCTCGCCGCCCACTTTACGTTCATGATTTGCAACGGCCTGATCGGTCTGATGTTCCTGCCGCGCGCCAGCCGCGAATTGACTGCCGCTGGCGCCACAGCGGCGAGCTGACTTAGACCGAAACGCCAAGCAGGGGAAACCCTTCGCGACGAGCGGCCTCAGCGAGGCGTACGTCAAAGGTCACGAATTGCAGCAATGCTGCATTGCCAGCCGCAGCAAAGCGAAAATCGGTGAGCTGCGCAACGGTCCGCTAATCATTCGCACTGCTTCGGTGGAGCGACACTGTCACGCGCTCGAAACGGGAGGGGCGCATCGGATTCAATACGTAATCGTTCACCCATGGTTGACGGATCGCGTACGAAACCGGGTAGTAGAGAAAAACCCAAGGCGCGTCCGCGACTGCGATTTTCTCCGCTTGGTCGTAGATTGCGTAGCGCTGCGGCAGATCAGTAACGTCCTTCGCCTCGTCGATCAGCCGCTGGAAGTCGGCGTTGTAGTAGAAGCTGTCGTTGTTCGAGCCCCACTGGTCGCGCGATAAAAGCGCGTTGAGAAAGTTTTCCGGGTCGGGGAAGTCCGCTTCCCATCCGCTCATGAACGCCTGCGCCGTATGCGGCTCACGGACGGCCTCGAGGAACGGCCCCCATGCCACCGGCTTCAAGTCCGCATGCACTCCAACTTCGGCGAGGTCCTGCTGCACCGATTGACCGAGCATCAGGAGGGTAGGATCGGCGCGCATCCAGAGTTCGAAGCTGAAACCGCCGCCGAGGCCGGCCTGCTCGAGCAGCGCGCGCGCTTTGCCCGGATCGTGATCGTAGCCCGCCAGTTTTGGATCAAAGCCGGGCAGATTCGGCGGCATCACGCCGTGCGCGACGAGGCCGCGTCCGTTGAGCAGCGCGATCAGCTTCTGGCGATCGATCTCATAGCTCATCGCCTGCCGCACGCGGACATCGGTGAAAGGCCGCATCTGGCAGTTCATCCCCAGATATCGTGTTGTCACCGTGGCCTTGTGCAGGGTGAGCGCGCGCAGGCGCGGCGTTTTCATCACGTACGGAAACTCGGCGGGGGGAATATCGGAGACCACATCGAGATCGCCGGCCTCGTAGCGAAACCATTGCAGGTCGCTGGTCACGCCGAGCGAATCGACGATCGCGTCGAGACGCGGCAGCCCCTTCTCGAAGTAATAAGGATTGCGCACCAGCACGAGCCGCTCGCCGCTCAACCATTGCTTCAACATGAAGGCGCCGCTGCCGACGGCGTGGCGCGAAAAATCATCGCCCCACTTGAGCGCCTCCTCGCGTGGCACGGCCGACGCAAACGGCATCGCAATCTTGTGGGGGAAAATCGGATCGGGCTTCGCGAGATGAAATATGACGGTCCACGCGTCGGGCGTTTCGATGCCGTTCACGTGCGCGACACGATGAGCCGCGAAATCATCCGCGCCCACGATGCCGCGGTAGTACTCCATCCCCCGCGAGCGCGTCGCGGGATCGAGCACGCGCTCGATCCCAAAGCGAAAGTCATCGCTCGTGACCGTGCGCCCGTTCGAGAAGCGCGCATCGCGACGCAGATGAAAGGTGAACGTTTGCGCATCGGGCGCGGCTTCCCACGAGGTCGCGAGATCCGGCTCGAGGTCGATATTGTCATCGCCGTAGCGCAGCAGCGTGTCGAAAATCGCCTGCTCGAAGGTCCACGAGACGGTGTCGTAGCCCAACGCGGGATCGAGTGTCGGAATATCGTCCGAGTCCGCGATTTGCAGCACCATCGCATGCGGCGGCAGATCGAGCGGCGGCGGCCCCGAATGACATCCTGTTAACGCGAATGCCGCAATCGCCAGCGCGCCGACTATCTCTGCGCGCGTCGTCATTGTCCGCGCCGCTGCAGAATGCCGTAGCCGAAGAGGTTGAATCCGAGCACCGCGTAAAAGATCGCCAGACCCGGAAAGGTTGCGAGCCAGGGCGCGGTGCGAAAGTAAATCGTCGCCTCTTCGATCATGCGGCCCCAGCTCGGCGCGGGCGGCGGGATACCGAGACCGAGAAAACTAAGCGCCGCTTCGAGCAGGAGCGTGCTCGACACTCCAAGCGAGGCCATCACGATGATTATCGGCATCACATTCGGCAGCACGTGGCGTCCGATCATGCGATACGACGAAGCGCCCAGCGCGCCGGAAGCGACTACGAAATCGCGCTTCACCATCGTCAATGTTTCGGCGCGCACGACGCGCGCCACCTGCGTCCACGTCACGAGGCCAATGACGATCAGGATCGAGGTGAGGCTCGGACGCAGAACTGTCACGAACGCCATCGCCAGCAGCAGCACCGGTAACGAGAGCATCACATCGGTGAAGCGCATCAGTACAAGGTCAGTGCGGCCGCCGAAGAATCCCGACGCTAGTCCGATGACGACGCCAATCGTCATCGTCATCGCGGTCGCGACGATCCCGACGATCATCGAAATACGCGCGCCGTATATAATTCGCGACAACACGTCGCGCCCCAGCTGATCGGTTCCCATCGGAAATGTCCAGGACGGGGCACCGGGATCGCCATAGGTCGCAGCCACCGCCCGCGTCGGATCATGAGGCGCGAGCCACGGCGCGAAGATCGCAACTACCAGAAGGCTCACGACCATCGCAGCGCCGATCGTTTCGATTTTAAGACGCCGCGTCATCCGGTGCCGGCCAGCGTGATGCGCGGATCGAGCCAGACATAGAGCAAATCGACGGCGAAGTTCGCGATGACGATCAGAAACGCCGAGAACAGCACCGTGCCCATGATGAGCGGGATGTCGAGGTTGAAGACCGCTTCGTAGGCGAGGCGGCCGATCCCCGGCCAGTTGAAAACCGTCTCCGTCATCACGACGCCCGACAGCATCGAGGCGAGATCGAGTCCCGCGAGCGTCACCAGCGGCAGCAGCGCGTTCGCCATCCCGTGCTTGACTACGACCATCGCGCGCGAGAGCCCCTTGCTGCGCGCGGTGCGGATGAAATCGCGATCCAGGGCGTCGGTCAGGTTGGTATGCAGAATCCGCGAGTAGTAGCCCGCCGAGCCGAGCGCCAGCGTGATCGTCGGCAGCACCAGGCTGCGCGCGCCGCTGAAACCGCCGAGCGGAAACGATCGCAGGTAGAGTCCGCCCGCGACCAGCAGCATCGTGCCGAGCCAGAACACCGGTATCGAAACGAGCGCGAGCGAGATGAAAAGCAACAGATTGTCAAGTGTGCGGCCGCGATTGGCCGCCGCGATCACGCCCATCGCGATGCCGAGCACGAGTGACAACACGAATGCGCACAGCGCGAGGATCGCCGTCGCAGGAAGCCGTTCTTCGATCAGTGCCGTGACGTTTTCGCGCCGGATGTAGGAGCGGCCGAGGTCGCCGTGAATCGCGCGATCGAGATACAGCGCGTACTGCACGTAGATCGGCCGGTCGAGCCCCATCTCGCGCCGAATCGTCGCGAGCGTTTGTGGATCGGCCTTCGCGCCTGCGAGCGTGACTGCGGGATCGGCTGGGACAACGAACGCGATCGCGAACGTGATGAGAGTTGTGCCGATCAGAACGACGAGGCCGAATGCGATCCTGCGCGCGAGGTAGGCGAGCATCGATCAGCCCGCCAGGATTTTGCGCGCGAGCAGTTCGCGATTCAGCTTGAGCATCGCGCGCTCGCGATGCCGCCGGGTCGCGGGATCGTCCGCATCGTTCAGAACCGCCTCACGCTCGATTGTCGAGAGCGGCGCGAGCGCGTCGGTCATTGTAGCGACGAGCTTTTCATCGTCCGGCGAATGCGATGCTTTGAGCGCGTGAAGGTGCGCGAGAAATGCTTCCACCGATGAGTACGTGCGCGTCTTCATGCTCAACCCGCGGCCGCGCCGAGCGGCGAGATTGCAAGACCGATGAGATAGCCAATCGCCGCCGCGCCGAGCGCGATCAGCATAAAGCGCAGGCCTCCCGGCCAGCGTGACTCGCGATGCGCCAGCCATCCCGCGAAATATCCGACGCCGAACAGCACGACCGCCGTGGCCAGGAGCGCGCCGCCGAGGTCGTAGCGCTGATGCGGAATCAGCATGTACGGCAGCAGCGGCACCAGTGCGCCGACCACGAACGCGAATCCCATCACAAGGCCGTCGAGAATCGGATTGCTCATGAAGTCTTTGCCGAGACCGTACATCTTGATCTCGGCGGTCGAGGTGAGCGCTTCCTGCGACGAGCTCAGCAGCTTGACGATTCGATATGACGCCTCGCGGCTGAGACCTTCCTTGGCGAACTCCTGCAGCAGACCTTCTTGCATCACGTAAGGCTGCTTGGCGGTTTCCTCGCGCACGCGATCAAGCTCGGCCTTCATGACCTCGACTTCGGCGCGCGTTCCGAGGTATGCGCCCGCACCCATCGAGAGCGCGCCGGCGGCGGTCGAGGCGAGCGCTGCCAGCGCGACCTGCGAATGCGACGAAACGGCGCCGCTCAGGCCGCACAGCACTCCGGCTGTCGTGAGCACTCCATCCTGTACGCCGAAGACGACTTCGCGCACGCTCGACAGCCGCTCGAAGAGCCGCTTCTGTTCTTTAGGATCGACGGCGGCCAAGGGCGTTTAGAACTTTCGATCGCTGGGGCCGAAATCCATGCCGGGTTTCCATTCCGCGGGGCACATGTGGCCGCTGCGAATCGCCTGCACCACGCGCAACGTCTCGCTCACACTGCGTCCAACGTTGATTGGGCACGCGCTCACGTACATCACGTTGCGCTTGGCGTCGAGGATGAAGGTCGCGCGCATCGCGACCTTCTCCGCTTCGTCGAAGATGCCGAATGCGCGCGCCAGCTTGCCGTCCTCGTCGGCGAGCATCGGGAATCCGACCCCGCCGAGCTCGCGCGCCCATTCGAGGTGACTCTGCACGCTATCGACACTGACGGCGATGACGTCGGTTTTCTCAGCGGCGAAATCCTTGAGCGCCTTGTTGAAGCCCACTACTTCGGTCGGGCAGATAAACGAAAAATCGCGCGGGTAGAAAAAGAGCACGATCATCTCGGCGCTTATCGCCGCAAGCTTGAGCCGCGTTATCTTGCCGTCAACGGCGCATGGCAGATCGAACGGCGGCGCTGCGTCACCGGGTTTTAGCATCGTGAATATCCAATCACGGTCGCGGCTCGATGGCGATTGGCAGCGCTACTCGATTTCATAGGTGAGCGTCACCGACGCGGAGACGCTGACCTGCCCGGGCTCGACCGGAGTCGGCGCCGACATTTTCGCCATCGCCATCATCGGACGCTCCATCCGAATCGGCTGCGGCTCCGAGACCGTCGTCGCCTTGACGATTTTGCCGAGCTTGACGCCGAGCGCGTCGGCGAGCGCCTGGGCCTGCTCGCGCGCATCGTGGGTCGCCATCGTAATCGCCTTCGCACGCGCGTCGGCATCGTTCTTGAGCGAGAAGTTGAGGTAGTTGACGCTGTTCGCGCCCGCGCCGATCGCGGCATCGATCAGCTCGCCCACCAAGTCGAGCTGTCCCGTTTCGACCGTGATCGAATTTTGCGCGGTGTATCCAACGATGGACGGGTGCTCGCGGCCCGGTCGCTGATCGTACTCGGGATTCAACGAATAGCCGCCAGTAGAGACGGTGCCCTTGTCACCCAGCTTGGACTTGAGCGCGGCAACGACCTTCGACGCGAGGTCGGCATTCGCGCCCGATGCTTGCGCGGCCGTGCGGCCGGTAGTCTGGATCGCGAGGTTGAGCGAAGCGGTGTCGGGTGTGGCCTGCGCTTCGCCGCTGCCATCAACGACGATAGTTCGTGTCGCCGCCGAGTCCGAATCCGCAGCACGCGCAGCGACCGGAATTATCAGCATCAGACAGACGAGGATGAGGGCCTTGGTTCGCATCGCCAGTTCCTCCGCATCGGCGCACCGCGCGCATTGATTCGGAGCGATTTTATCCGGAGACTGGACCAATTGACGATAGTGAACAACTGAAATGGCCGACAAAACCGACGAAAAGAAAGTTACCCCTCGCAGCCAGGACTTCGCCGCCTGGTACAACGACATCATCCTGAAGGCGGAGCTGGCCGATTACTCGCCGGTGCGCGGATGCATGGTGATCCGGCCCGACGGCTTCGGCATGTGGGAAGCGCTGCGCGACGAGCTCGATCGGCGCATCAAGCGCACGGGCGCGCGCAACGCCTACTTCCCGCTCTTCATCCCGCAAAGTTTTTTGCAGAAGGAAGCGGAGCACGTCGAGGGGTTCGCTCCCGAGCTCGCCGTGGTCACGCATGGCGGCGGCAAGGAGCTCGAGGAGCCGCTGGTGGTGCGGCCGACGTCGGAAACGATCATCAATCACATGTTCGCGCAGTGGATTCGGTCGCATCGCGATTTGCCGCTGATGGTGAATCAGTGGTGCAACGTCGTGCGATGGGAAATGCGCACGCGGCTGTTCCTGCGCACCAGCGAATTCCTGTGGCAGGAAGGGCACACGGCCCACACGACGCGCGAGGAAGCCGAGCGCGAGACGCTCACGATGCTGGAAGTCTATCGCTCATTCGTCGAAGAGTTTCTCGCGATCCCGCTGGTCTTTGGACGCAAGAGCGCCGCCCAGCGGTTTCCCGGCGCGGTTGAAACCTACGCGATCGAGGGTTTGATGGGCGATGGGCGCGCGCTGCAATGCGGCACCTCGCACTTCCTCGGCCAGAATTTTGCCAAGGCGTTCGAGACGCGCTACCTCGACGACTCCAACCAGCTTCAGCTCGTATGGCAGACGAGCTGGGGTGTTTCGACACGGCTCATTGGCGCGATCATCATGGCGCACGGCGACGACCAGGGACTTCGCCTGCCGCCCAACGTTGCGTCAACGCAGGCTGTAGTCGTTCCCATCTGGCGCAAAGCCGATGAGGGCGACAAGGTGCTCGGCGCCGCACGCGCCGCGTTCGAGGCGCTCGAGAAGGCCGGCATCCGCGCGCGGCTCGATACGCGCGAAGGCGTAACTCCCGGTTTCAAGTTCAACGACTGGGAGATGCGCGGCGTGCCGATCAGAATCGAAATCGGCCCGCGCGACGTGGCCTCCGGCGAAGCAGTGCTAGCGCGCCGCGACAAGTCGGGCCCTGAGGCAAAAACCAAGGCCTCACTGGCCGGTATCGAAGGACACGTGCAGAAACTGCTCGGCGAGATCCAGCAGAGTCTCTTCGCCCAGGCCAAAGCCGCCAGCGATTCGAACACGCGCGAGTTCAGCGACTACGAATCGCTCAAGAAACAGATGGAAGGTGAGGGTGGCGGAGGCTTCGCCGTCGTCTATTGGTGCGAAAATCCTGCCTGCGAAGAGAAGATTCGCGTCGATACCAGGGCGACCTGCCGCGTGATTGGGCTGAATCAGAATGTCGCCTCCGGCAAGTGTATCGTGTGCGGCGAATCGGCCGCCGAGCGCGCGCACTTCGCTAAAGCTTACTAGCGTGGACGGCTGCGGCGGCTCGCGCTAAGAAGCGGATACGGAGGTCATTCGCCATGAGCACGCCGCAGATCGATCTTTATACCGCCTCGACTCCCAACGGTTGGAAAGTTTCGGTGTTTCTCGAGGAAGTCGGGCTGCCGTACAACGTGCGCCGGATTGATCTGACAAAGGGTGAACAGAAGACACCCGAGTTCCTGAAGATCTGCCCCAACGGCCGCATCCCGGCGATCGTCGATCGCGGCAACGGTGATTTCGCCGTGTTCGAGACCGGCGCGATCCTGCTCTACCTCGCGCGCAAAACCGGCAAGCTCATGCCCAGGGACGAAAAGGGGATGTCGCGCGTCGAGCAGTGGCTGATGTTCCAGATGGCGGGGATCGGCCCGATGATGGGACAGGCCAACGTCTTCTATCGCTATTTTCCCGAGAAGCTTCCGGCCGCGATTCAGCGCTATCACAACGAATGCCGCCGGCTGTTCGAAGTGCTCAACGCGCAGCTCAAGGGCCGCGAGTACCTGTGCGATGAATACAGCATCGCGGACATCGCCAACTGGTGCTGGGTGCGAATCCACGAATGGACGGGAGTTAACGTCGAGGGGCTGAAGGATCTCCAGGCCTGGAACGCGCGGATGGCGGCGCGCCCGGGATGCCAGCGCGGAATCGCAGTTCCCGAGCCGCTCTCTTTCAAAGAACCGACGCCCGAGATGCTCGCGACCGCACAGAAGATCGTAACGCGCTGATGGAGTAACCGCGATGCTGGAATACCGCAGCTTCAAGGAAATAGTTGACCATCCCGGCCTGCGCATCGTGCTTGTCAAAGGCGTGCCGAGTCCGTGGGGCCAGGCGGCCAAGGCGATTTTCGAGGTCAAAGGCCTCGATTACGTCGCCGCGCCGTGGATCGCCGGCGAGCCCAACGAAGAAATCGTTGCGTGGGGTCATGAAGCCAGTGGTCCAATCGTCGCGTGGGCCAGGGAAAAGCCCATCCACCGATGGATCGACATCCTGTACCTGGCCGAACGTCTCGGGCCGCAGCCGGCGTTGATTCCCGCCGACGCGACCCAGCGCGCGTTGATGATCGGTCTCTCGCACGAGATCTGCGGCGAGATGGGAATCGGATGGAATCGGCGGCTGCAACTGTTCGCTCCCGCGATGAGTGCGGACAAACCTCCGGCGGGGATCGCGAGGATGGGCGGCAAGTACGGCTTCAACGAAGCCGATGTGAAAGCGGCCGGCGGGCGCACCGCGGAATCGCTGCGAGCGCTGACAGCTCAGCTCAAGGCGCAGTACGCGCGCGGCGCGAAATATTTCATAGGCGATTCGCTGAGCGCGCTCGATATTTACTGGACAGCGTTCGCCAATCTTCTCGATCCGCTCGCGAAGGAGCACTGTCCGATGCCGGAAGGCCTCCGCGCCGGATTCACCGCGCAGGACCCGGTCGTGAAGGGGGCGCTCGATCCCGTTCTGCTCGAGCATCGCGATCGGATCTTCAAAGCCCACTTCCGCGATCCGATGGAGCTGTAGAAACGACCGCTACGGCAGAGAGCGCGAGTCGGAGGCTATCTGCAGGCGCCATCCGTCGATTGGCGTGCCGCTTACTTTCAGATTCGTAGCGAAAAAGCGCAGCCGATCCGTGTCCACACCGGAGGCATCCTGCGCGCGCTGCCGCAGGTAATAGGGCGGGATCGTCTGGTAATAGAGCGTGGCACGAATCGAGGCCGCGCGGCGCAGCTTCGGCGTCAGCGGAATGCGGTAGGCGATAGTGTTGGAGCCTGAGCTGCTGGCCGCCGTGTAATCGGGATCGTTGGCGGCGCCGCCAATCGGGCCTGTTTCGGCGGCATCGGGTCCATTGACCGACCATCCTTGCGGCTGCAGCCGGTTTTCCTTCACCTTTCGATCGAGGCTTAGAAAACTGGTAGTCAGCAACCCTTGCGGATCGGTTACCAGTTCCTCGTAGATTTGCACCTGGTCGGGGCGCGTGATCGGATTTCCTTTCCAGAAGTGCGGCTGGAATCTTTGCTGGAAAAGCGAGAAAAACTCGGTCGCGAGCGGTTGGCCGTTTGCGTCAACGATCACGCCGTCCGGCGACGTATCGCCCGATGCCCACAGTTCGTTGCCGTTGGCATCGAGCACCTGGAAATTCACGAAGGCGCGCCGAAATCCCACGCCCGAAGGAAAACCATGACCGGCCAGGTTCGTCACCGTCACGTCGGCGCTGAGCGTCGATCCTGAAATTGCGGCCGTCAGCACCTTGACGATCGCAGTCCGATTGCTCGCCTGGTCGATGCTTTCCGAGATCGCCGTGTCGAGCCCGGAGATCGTCTGGGCCGCGTCGAACGGGATGTAGGGATCCTGATCGTATAGGCCAAGCTGGTTGCGGAACTGAGAGAACATCTCGAGCGCGAAAACATTGTTGCCGAGCAACGCATGACGGGCGTAGGGCTGCTGCGTTTGCATCGTGATATCGGCGGCGGGTGCGAGGAACGGCACTTCGGGAAAAGTCACATCCTCGATATTCGCGATCTTGAATGCGAGCTGCGGATTGGGATTCAGCGGATCGCCGTGGAACTCCGAGGGCATGTGGCAGGTCTGGCATGGAACGCCGGCACGGTAGCGGCTGTTCTCCCATTCGAGATAAGTCGCCTGCTCGACAAATGTCTTCGGCTTTCCTTTGTCTGCGACTTGGCGGCCGAACACGTCGTACACCGGCAGGATGATCGTATGACACGAACCGCACATCGCGGGATCCTGCGTTGAGGTGCCAAACTTCGGCGTCGCGCCAATCGCACTGTCCATCGGATACGCGGTCACGTCGACGAAGGGTCCATAGACCTCATTGGCCGGACCCAGGTTGAAATTGCCGGTGAACGTGGAAGGATCGCCCAGTCCCTGCGATGAGATGTGATGGCATACGGCGCACGAAATTCCATCGCGCGCGAGCGCACCGTACTTCGAGGTGGTGTTGTTCAGCTCATCGCGTGTGAGCATCGCGCTGGGACCTTTGTCGATCTGCAACTGCCGCTGTCCCATCGCGCCATGGCAGTGCAGGCACATATTCTGCACGAACGCGCGCCCGCTCGCTTGCCCGCGGATATTGGCATGAACAGTTGACTCGGAGTTAAGCTGCGAAAAGAAAATCGGATCGCGTCCGGCCAGACCCATCATCGAGAAACGCCACTCGCCGTATTCCGACAGGTTCGCCTGCGGATGCGCCGGGTCGGGCCACATCATGTTCGGCAGATCGGAGCGAAATAGCGTAATCGTCGCATCGTGACACGGTGCGCATTGGTTCGAGGTCATGAACTCGCTCGGACCGACCGGCTTGCCGGTCGATACCACGTGGTCGAGCGATTCCGCCGGCATGCAGGCCGCGGTGCTGAGCGGCAGCAGCGGCAATCCCGGATAGACAAGGCTCGCGATCTTGGTGTTGCGCGGCGCGAGCGATGCGGCGATCGCGCCCGGGTCCGCCATCACCGTTGCCTGATGCACGAAGAACGGCGCTGAGCCAGCGCCACGCGTTTGCGGCGGATCGGCCACGTGCTCGGTGCTGGAGAATGTGCCTTGCAGCTCCGCCGCGGAGCCGTGGCAGTTCATGCAGGTGAGGCCGAATCCCGTGAATCGCTGCTCAGGCTTGCCGCACGGTGGACTGGGTGGCTGAATTTGCGCGGGCTTCAGCAGGTCCGCCCAATACCATCCGTCCCACGCGCCCGACTGGTCTTTGACCATCACGGTCCATCCCAGGAGCGGAGCCGTGAGAGTCTTGAACTGTTCCTTGACGACGATAGCGCCGTCAGGAATTTGCGCCGCGCGATCACCGGCAGTCATCCAGGTCCAGAGCGCCGGCGAGTACCAGACCTTCACGAACGGATGTAGTCCGTTGGTGGTCCGCACCTGCGCATCGTGCTGCCAGTTGTCTTGCTGATAGCAGAGCGCATTGAGGTAGTTATCAAGGCGCGGTTCGAAATCGGGCGAGGTCGCGGCAGGAAGAGAGGCGCAGGGATCGCTGGCCGGAGCCGCAGCAGCGGGAAGTCGCGATGTCAGAATCGAGGTCAGCGCCAACGCCACAGCGATCGAGCGCCGCAAGAATGCTCCCATCCCTTCTGATGGCTCCTTTCGGATCCCGGATCGTTAAGTGATTTGCAATCAGCCAGACGATCGCAAACGCAAGCTATAGCTGAAAGTTCAGCGTCAGACGAGCTTATAACTGATCTTCATCGCGCGGCGTACTTCTTCCATCGTTTCCTGCGCGAGTGCGCGGCCCTTGCGCGTGCCTTCGAGCACGATATCGCGAACATCGTTGCGGCGCACGGCAAACTCGGCGCGCCGAGAGCGGATCGGCTCGAGGAATTCGTTGAGCGCCTTGAAGAGTCGCTCCTTCACTTCGACATCGCCGACGGTGCCCTTGGTATACCGATCTTTCAGCTCTTCGACCTCGGCTTTATCCGGATTGAAAACGTCATGGTAGGTGAAGACCGGATTGCCCTCGACGTGGCCGGGATCGGTCGGATGAATCCGGGTCGGGTCCGTGAACATCGACATCACGCGCTTGCGGACGAGCTCCGGCGAATCGCCCAGATAAATGCAGTTGCCGAGCGTCTTCGACATCTTGGCGCCGCCGTCGGTGCCCGGCAGCCGCGCGACCTCGCCGAGCATCGCCCGAGGCTCGATCAACACTTTGTCATACAGACGATTGAAGCGGCGCACGATCTCGCGCGTCTGCTCGATCATCGGCAACTGATCCTCGCCGACCGGCACCAGGTGCGCTTTGAAGATCGTGATGTCGGCGGCCTGTGAGATTGGATAGGTGTAAAAGCCGACCGGCAGCCCCTTGGTGAAATTCTTCTGCTGGATTTCCGCCTTCAGCGTCGGATTGCGCTCGAGCGTCGCCGTCGTCACGAGGTTCAGAAAATAGATCGTGAGCTCGGTCAGCTCCGGCACCATCGACTGCACGACGATCTTGACCTTGTTCGGATCGAGCCCGACCGCCAGGTAATCGAGCGCCACCTCCATGATGTTGCCTTCGAGTTTCTCGGGATGCTCGAAGTTGTCGGTCAGCGCCTGCACGTCGGCAATCAAAATGTAGGTATCGTATTCATCCTGCAATTTGACGCGATTCTGCAAGGATCCGACATAGTGGCCGAGATGAAGCGGGCCTGTGGGGCGATCGCCGGTGAGAATGGTCTTTTGCATCAGGCAAACAGCGCACGCAAAGTTGCGAGATTTTCCACGTCCTCGTGGAGGTCGGGGCTCTTGTCGGTTTCAAGACACATCGGGATTCCGGCAAACCGCTTGTCGTTCAGGAGTCGGCGAAACGCGTCGAGACCAAGATAGCCCTTGCCGATATGCTGATGCCGATCGACGCGCGAGTGAAACGGTTTCAGCGAATCGTTCAGATGAAACGCGGCCACGCGCTCCAGGCCGACGTGCTCATCGAGCTCGGCGAAGGTGCGATCGTAACCTTCCTCGGTCCTGAGATCGTAGCCTGCGGCGAACGCGTGCTCGGTGTCGAAACAAAGTTGCAGGCGCTCGTTTTGTTTCACCGCGTCGAAGATGCGGCCGAGCTGTGCAAACGAATGACCGAGCACACTGCCCTGTCCCGCCGTGATTTCGAGTGCGACCCTGGTCTTGAAGCCTTTGCAGGACGCATGCGCCTGGTTGATCGACTTCGCGATCGTCTTGATACCCGCTTCCTCGCCCGAGCCGACGTGCGCGCCCGGATGCGCGATCAGAATCGGGATGCCCAGCAGCTCGCAGCGTTCGATTTCATCGACGAACCCATCGACCGATTTTTTGCGCAGCGCGTCGTCGGGCGCGCCGAGATTCAGCAAGTATGAATCGTGCGCGACCACGCTGGTAATCCCGGTTTCGCGCTGATTGCGTTTGAAGGTCGCAACCTCGGCTTCGCTGAGCGGCTTTGAGGCCCACTGCCGCGACGACTTGGTGAAAATCTGGATGCAGTCGCATCCGACCTGCTGGCCGCGGGTCAGCGCATTGCCGACCTCGCCGGCGATCGACATATGGGCGCCCAGTAGCGGTCGTTGCAGTGATGTTTTGGCGCTTGGCAT
Source organism: Candidatus Binataceae bacterium (assembly GCA_035508495.1). Classification (NCBI taxonomy): domain Bacteria; phylum Candidatus Binatota; class Binatia (SeqCode); order Binatales (SeqCode); family Binataceae (SeqCode); species Binataceae bacterium (SeqCode). The sequence continues at coordinate 73,489 of DATJMX010000077.1, read as the reverse complement.
CCGAGATCGCGGCGCGCAGCCTGGTTCGCGGCGCCGGCCCCTCGCGATTTTATATATGAAGGTCCGGCCGAAGCGAGAAGGCGCGCTTGCTCGGTTCCGGCGTCATCCGGTCGACGCCAGTAACGCTCGCTCTTGTGCCGCTTCGACAGCATCGCTATTTGATCGCGTGTGCGTTGCGCGATTCTGATTTCGATCTGCATTGCGCTGACGGCGCTCGCACCGTCATGCACCAAAGTCGCGTTGCCGCCGCAGGTCACGGTCTCCGAAATCGAGCCCTCCGGTCACGCTGCCAAGCCGCCCGATTGCGACATGCCCGTGTTGCGCTCCGAACCGCTGGCGGACTTCCGCAAGGTCGACATTATCGAAGCCGTTGGCAATACCTGGGAATCCGAAAACGACGTACTGCCTGAGGTCAAGCGCAAGGCGTGTGAGACGGGCGCCGACGCTATCGTGATCACCGGCAGCAAATCGGAAACGACCGAGGGCCTGGTCGGCTACTATGTGGGCGCGTATGCGATCGTTTATGGCAAGCAAAAAGCCTCCACCATCGAGGGCGGGACTACGTCGTATCCGCTGCATCAATGAACGCGCGGCGCGAACTCGCGTTGCTGCGAATTTTTCCGCATGATAATTGCCTAGGCGGGTGGCCAGGCGGGCAATAAGAACGGTCGGATTGGTCGTCAAGCGCGATCGGCCCGAGGCCGTGAGCCTGGCGCGATCGCTGACCCGGTTCCTGCACAACGAGGGCAAGGGCGCGATCGCCGAGCTCGACATCGCGGCCAAAATCGGCGCCGATGGCGTCGAGCGGCATCATCTTGCAGACAAGGCGGAGCTCATCGTCGTGCTCGGCGGCGACGGCACCATGCTCGGTGTGGCGCGCCTCATCGCCGGCAAGCCGATTCCGATTCTCGGCGTGAACCTGGGAGGCCTGGGCTTCCTGACCGAAGTAACAATCAAGGAAGCCAAGGCCGCGCTCGAGCGGGTGCTCAAGGGAGATTTCGAGGTCGATCCGCGCATCATGCTCGAGGCGTCGGTGGTGCGCGCGTCGCAGCCGCTCGATCGAATCGAGATGTTCCAAGCGCTCAACGACGTCGTCGTGAGCAAGGGCCCGCTCGGCAGGATGCTCCAGCTCGAGGTGTTCGCCGATCATCAGCCATTCTGCTCCTACCGCGCCGACGGCCTCATTATTTCCACGCCGACCGGATCGACGGCATACGCGCTGAGCGCGGGGGGCCCGATCATCTACCCTACGCTCGGCGCGATCGTGCTCGCGCCGATTTGTCCGCATACCTTGACCAACCGTCCCGTGGTGTTGCCTGATACGTTCGAAATCGAGGTGCGCGTGCGGGCGCCAGATCATGACACGACGTTTATTGTCGATGGCCAGGAGTCGGCGCAGCTCGGCGAGGCGGATTCGATCCTGATTCGGCGTGGCGCGGCGCAGGTCTCGCTGGTGCGCTCGGAACACAGGTACTTTGAAATCTGGCGCGAAAAACTTCACTGGGGATAAGCGGCCGCCTCCGCGATGCTGCTCGAACTGAGAATCCGCAACTTCGCAATTATCGAAGAGACCAGTCTCGAATTCGGTCCCGGCCTCAACGTGCTGTCGGGCGAAACCGGCGCCGGCAAAACCATCATCCTGAGCGCGCTCGGCTTGCTGCTCGGCGGACGGGCGTCACCCGACATGGTGCGGACGGGCGAGAAAGAGGCGGTGGTCGAGGCGTTGTTCGAGCTCGAAGGCGAAGCGGCGATTCCCGAGCTGGCGGAGCGCACGCGCGACGCCGATCGTCGCGAGCTGCTGATTCGCCGCGTGGTCGCCGACGGCGGCCGCTCGCGCGTCACGATCGACGGCGAGCTCGCGACGGTGCAGTCGCTGGCGCGGCTCGGCGCCGCCCTGGTGCAGGTTTACGGGCAGCACGAGCAGCATTCGCTGCTCCGCTCTGAGAGCCATCGCGAGGTGCTGGACCGCTTCGCGAAAATTGACCCCGAACTGGCGGCATACAGCTCCACTTATGCGCGCGCGGGCACGATTCGCTCGCGCCTTGCAGATCTGGAGCGCCGCGCGCGCGAGCGCGCCGATCTGCTGGAGCTGGCGCGCTTCCGCGCCGTCGAACTCGAGCGCGCGGAATTGATCCCCGGCGAGGACGAAGAACTGGCTCGCGAGCGCACGGTGCTCGCTAACGCGGCCAAGCTCGCCGCAGCAGCAAGCGAAACCGAGAGCACCCTCTACGGCGCGGAGGGCGCTGCGATCGACACGATCGCCGCGGCGGAAACGCGGCTTACCGAGGCGGCGGCGATCGATCCCAAACTCGGCGAGGCGCTGGAGATGATCAAGTCTGCGCGCACCAACCTCGCCGAAGCGGCGCGCTCACTGGCAGCTTACGCGGCTCGCATCGAAGCCGATCCCGCGCGGCTTGAACAGATCGATAATCGACTCCAGGAGCTGACCCGGCTCAAACGCAAATACGGCGGCTCGCTCGCTTTGGCCATCGAAACGCTCGCCAAGGCGCGCAAGGAGATCGCGGAGCTCGAAGGCATCGCGGAATCGAGGGCGGAAGTTGAAGTGGAGTTACACTCGGTGCTCGACGAACTGCTCGCCCAGGCGCGGAAAATCAGCGCGTCGCGCAAGCGCGCAGCCGCTGAGCTCGGGCGCAAGATGGAAGCCGAGTTGAAAACCCTCGGAATGCGCTCTGCCGTATTCGAGCCACGGCTCGACGCGCTCGGCACCGACGAGGCTGGCTTCGAGCGCGAGGCAGTCGCGCTCGGGCCGCTGGGCTTCGACACCGTCGAGTTCTATATTTCGCCGAACCTGGGACAGCTACCGATGCCGCTCGCGCGAATCGTTTCGGGAGGGGAGCTATCGCGCGTGATGCTCGCGCTGAAACGCCTTGAAGCGCAGCGCCGCGGCGTCGCGACAATGATCTTCGATGAAGTCGACGCCGGCATCGGCGGCGCAGTGGCGCAGGTCGTGGGCCGCAAGCTGAAACAGCTCGCACGCTACCATCAGATCCTGTGCGTCACGCATCTGGCACAAATCGCCGCTTACGCCGACCGTCACTTCATGGTCGAAAAAGAAGAGCGCCGCGGCTCAACCCGCAGCCGCGTGAGCCTGATCGACGAAACCGAGCGCACCGAAGAAATCGCCCGCATGCTAGGCGGCGACGTCTCCGAAAAACTCCGCCGCGCTGCCCGCGAGCTCCTCGAACGAGCAACCGAGTGAGGCGCCTTGAAAGGCGGGGCCAAAGAGACCCAATCGCGACGCGCGGAGCATATTTCTAAAGCCAGGCAGGCGATGCTCGGCCGTGCGACAACCTGAGGGGGGATTCGATGCGTGCTCGAGCCATCTTCATATTCGGCTTAACACTGATGATCGCGGCTGCCGCTTTAGAGCATCACTCCGAACAGCGAGCCTTCGGCGCCTCAACGCGTGCGGTGAAGATGGGAAAAATCAAACAAGAGCTCATCAAAAATCAGGGTGACCACCCGCCGGATGTTCACAAGTTCTTCTTGATCGATACCGTACTTACGTCGGCCATTCTCTGTTCATCGTTTCGATTGGGAGTGTCGCGGGCCGCACGTCGCCACGAATAGCGATCGCGGCGACGATGATTGGTTTCTGCGCTCTCGTAGGATCGCGGACCACGTTGAAGCAAACTTCAGCTACGATCCGAACTGGCGCGCCGCCCCGTTGACTTGCCCGGCATCATCCGATTAGCTGAAAACCCTCAGCCGCGGTGGGGCTGTAGCTCAGTTTGGGAGAGCGCCTGAATGGCATTCAGGAGGTCGACGGTTCGATCCCGTTCAGCTCCACCAATAGAATATCCAATTAATTCAAGGGCTTTTCGCTTCGTGCAGAACGGCTCTCTGCCGGCTCGCGCGAGGACTGTGGGGACTTTTGTCGGGAGCCAGATCGAGTAGTTTCGGTTTCGAGGCTCGCGATGGCCGCTCGCTTGGCTTTAGTGCGTATATGAGCGTATCGGCTGAGCATCTGGTGACCGACGTGCCCAGCCAACGACCGGATCGTTTCTTCGCTTATGGCCGGATTCTCAGCTAGACGAGAGACAAGCGTGTGGCGCAGGTCATGCCACCTTGCGTTGACGCGGGCCGTTCGTCGCGCCCGAGTCCACGCGCTCTTCCATGCCCGCATCGGACGACTGAAATCAATCCCATAGATAACGCCGCGCCGGCCCAAAGGGCCAAATCCGACCTGATGGCGAGGAAAAACGTAGGCGTCAGGGCCGGCTTCCGGGAGACTACGAAGCCATCCGGCGAGTGCGCTTGCGGCGCGGCGGGTTAGCGGCACGACGCGGACGGACTTCCCTTCTGCGAGCCGGTGTGCTGCAAACGAACGATAGCGTCGTAATCGATATCGCAGATCAAGCGATCGCCCAGCTCAGCCGAAGGGGTGCGGACGTATTGCTCATAAGAGGCCAGTGACTTGTCAGCCAAGCCGCCAAGGCTCGCAAGCCATTGTTCCGCCGCTGACTTTAACAGAGGCATCGGCTCGCGCTTGGTAAGACGGTTGACGCCAAGCTCAAGTTCACGGCGACGTGCGCGCTCCGCTTCGCGCGCAACAGCCTTACTGTTCGTCTTCGTTGATTCTCGGACGCGATCCGTTGAAGACAAATTCGTACCAACAGACGCCTCCGCGCTTGTGGACGCTCATTGCTCACCTCTTCAGATGCCGTTCGCTACGCACTGTGTACAGCACCTGCAAGAGCAGCGCGCGCAGAAGCTTTCCGACGCGATCGATGGCCGGCCGCTGCTGGCGTAGACTGCGTCGAAGCGCCACGACGATTACTTAAGCGCCGCGTCCACCACTTCCCGGATCGCTCGCGGCGGATGATCCTTCGGGACTCGCTGCTCCGCCGATATGTAACTGAAACATTCCGGCTTGCTGGTGGTTCTTCCCACGCATCGCCGCCACCTCCACCTGCCACTTCCTACTTCACTATATCCGACGAAGTCGAAAACTCGACATTTTTCTGCCTGCTAAGTCAATTCGGGCCGAGTCGAATACTATGAATCTCAGAGTATCGATGAGTCGCAGCGTCTACGAACAACCTTGGAGGTTGTGGCTCACTTATTTGATGAAAGCGGCCACTTTTGATTCACCAGCAAGCTGATGAGAAGCAAGGCTCCGGAACCGATTAAGATCCAATGCAGCCAGACTAGAACAGTACGCTGATCCTTCGTTATGTATACAACGATGCTTTTCGCGTAGTAAGGAACCGTACGTCCGATTTCAGGATCAGGAATCCTAGGATAATCTACATAGGTGTTATCAAGCACGTACACTACAGCCCAAGCAGCGACCCAAACTATTGCTGCTCCGCCCCAATACAGCCATTCTGATCCTGTGAATTCTCGCCATAGCTCCGGAAAATCACCTTCCAGACGTGGAGGATCCGCACGAGCTCGTCAACGATGAATTGACGGGCGCGCCTGGCCGGCTCGGTATCGGTCTTCGTGCCGCAACAGATGAATTGGCTGGCGTACTTCCGTCACCAAAGGGAGCATAGACCCAAGTTCTTGTAATACCTGCCGAGGCAAGGCTCCCGCTGCTGCGCCAAGGGTGACGCCTCCGCCTGCAACCGGGCCGTTGGCGCTATGCCCAAAAAAATACTCTACAGATCCCCGACTCCTGTCCCCGCATGACCGCTTAGATTCGAGAACGGCCCTTTCAGATCGGTGATCGTCTCTGCATTTGAAACCTGAACGCTCACCCCCGCCTCAACAACGGCGCCCACCTGAGCACCACCGCCCGCGTAGCCATAAAGTCCCACATGAGCCATGCGTATCAACCGCCACCCCTAGACCCAAGGGAACGGACAAGCTGAAAAGATACTGCCGGCCACACCGACCTGCAACGTGGCCAAGCCGATCGGATCGACTCTGTTTGCTGGATCATTGCGCACATATGAGTGCAAATTCGTATCTTCACCTAAGAAATCCATAGGATCCTGACTGATAAACCTCTGCAGCTTAAGGCTGAAGTATCTCGCGCGGTAATAGTAAAGCCCGTCGCTATCATTCTTTCTGCCCGTGAACTGATCCGCATTCCAAGTGGCGGTGCCTGAGGCTGTCGTATTCCCGAAAGGTTCGTAGGTGTAGTTCGTGGATAGCACGACATTGTTCGTCGTGACCAAGCCCACAGCGGAGTATGGTTCTCCTCCAGTATCATTGCCTATAAGAGTTTAATCCGTAAAATTATTTAATATTATAATTATGGTTAATTAAAAGATTGGAATGGAACTCGAAGCTGAAAGCGGAGTCGGGCGGCTTCAAGTCTCAACCGGTTCTGAAAGCGAACCCGTCGAGCATCGTGATTTTCCCTCAAGATGGGCCGACGGTTGCCTCCTTTCAAACGCCATTTTCCCTATCCTTTGCTCGACGTTCGGTGGGTCTTCATTTTTCCCAAGGTTCATCGAACTCGTGGTGATTGGCACTCTAGCTTGCTAAAGTGCGCGCGATGGCTGGAGGCGAAAATCAGCAACCGTCGGATCGCGATACGGAACTGACGGCTTCTGGATTCGAAGAATTGCGTGTGGTCGCAATCAGGAAAGGTCCGATGAGACCAAACTCATTGAAGAACAGCTGCGAAAGCTGCTGATCCCAAGCGACCGACACAGTGAGTCCGAAGTAAGTAAGAGTCGCAAGCAGGAAAGGAACGCTATCATGCCCGTGGATTGTCGAACTCAGTTGCGTCTTGCCTTAATCATGGTGGTGGGATTCGTCGCAGTATTGGTGCCTGGGTTAGCGGCTGCCGCTCCTACTAACGTGCCGCTGAAGGTCCTGAGCGTACTAGTACCGGTACCGCCTGGCGCAGAGCCGGACGGTCAGATGTTTTTACAGGCGAAGGTCAAGGCGAACATCGGGATTGGGAAGCCGGCTGTTGTGTCATTTTACTTGGCCAACAATCCTTATCCGGACCCACACGACGTGCAGATAGGAAGTTCAAGCGTGTCGCTGCTTTCTGTCTTCTTTAATCCAGGAACGGTTGCGGTCACCGGCTTGGTGCCACAAAATGTTCCGCCTGGATTCTACTACGTACTAGCTTGCGCAGGCGCCAACAACTGCGTTGCGACCCCACAGACGATTGCCATCCTCGGCCAGGAACTAAGTCGCCTGCCTCAGAGTCCATTCACTACACTCCAGAACGCGCCTGGCCCCGAATTTTTCCCGGAGACCACCCCGGGCATGAGCGTGGGAGCTCCTTTCGGATGCCCAGCCTCAGGTAACGGCCAGTCTGGCAGCCAATGTGTTTGGGTTACTACTCAAAACGTCAACGTCAATCCTCCGCTTTCATCCTTGAGCTTGTTTTATTGCCCTGCCAGCAATCCCTATCCATATCAGGTTGCCTTTGGACACGACACGCTATGGGAGGATCTCTCCCAGGGAGTGTTTGGCAACACGAATGGCGTCAGTTTCACGAAATACAAGCGAGACGCCCTGGGCTTTGATCTATCTTACGCAGGTCCTCGCGGTTATGCGGTTTTTTACTGGCTTTGCCTGCCACCATTTTGCCCTTCACAGGCTACCGGCAAAGTGCGATATCTTTGCTCGACTGCGAAAACCGTGAGGGCAATACCTTAGGCAGGCCACGCCAAAGCAGAGAGCTAACTCAACTCGCTTTCGGCGTTTAGCGGACGGAACGAATAGTTGAGGCGATTGCCGGCAGGCGTTCGTTTCCTGGCAGTCGGCCCGGAGCCAAGAGTTCGGCCACCTGAAGAAGAAGTATTCGGGGTTGCTTGCAACGCTGAAAAACTGATCCACTGTACCGCTGTAAAAATGAGCCACCCCGGACTGGTTCCTTGTTCTCTCTCTTCTGAGATTTTAATCGTCTGATCTTTTCGCCAGTGCGCGTTAAGTGTCGCGCGCCAGCGGGTACCTTGTGCGCCAGCACTTGCCATAGTGTCTGATAATTCCGCCGGAAAACCCGGAGCTTTGGCCGTTTGGGTGACAAGGCAGGCAAAACTCGTCAAAGACCGCCCGTGCAGCAGGCTTCTGCACTCAAAAACAGGTTTGAACTTGCGTTTGCAACCGTTTGAATACCTGTGCGAGCTTGACCTTCCAACATGGAAATTTCCGTGTACAGCGGATTAGAGCTCGCGTATTTAGAGCCGCAGGCCTGCCGATGATGAAAAACGGGGAGATAAATCGAATTATCGAGCGCGAGAACGAGCGCCTCGCACCATCCACCCCGAACTCGCTCCGTCTCAGCCGACGCGCGTTACTGAAGAGTGTCGCGGCGCTCGCGGCCGCGACGACGATCTCTCCGTGGCCAATCGGCGTGCTGTCCGCCTTCGCCCAGGGGACGGGCCCCGCGGCGAAGCAGGTCCCCGTCTCCGATAGCGATGTCGACCGAACGACGCTGACGCTCGAAGCTTTCGCGGATACGTTGATCCCGGGCGAGAAGCGCTTCCCGGATGACGTGGCGATCGCCGGCGTTGTAACCGGCCCAGGCGCGGTGCAAGGGGGCGCGATCGATATGATGAACTTCGTCGGCTTGGGGCCGACACTGCCGCTGCTTGCCCCGCTAATCAATGCGGCCGCCATCGCGTATGCACTGCTCAACCGGATCACGCTCGATCCGGCGTTGCCGGCGTTGGTCTCGCTCAACTTCGCGCAACGCACCGCTCTCATGGTCCAACTCCTCGCCCCTAACGCGCTATTTCGAGAAGTGTACTCCCCGCTCGCGGCCCTTTGTTTCGTCGCATTCAACACTGCGGGTTACCTCGACACTGTCGTCGCAATCAAACAGGGGCATCCCGGTTTGACGGCTATCGGCTTTCCGGCTCCCAATCCCGACGGCAAGTGGCGATTCCCGGATTTCTCGTACCAGCAAGTCCTGGCGAAGCCGCATCCGACCTCGAAGAACGGCAACCCCGCGTGATCCTGGAGATACGTGATGGCGAATGAGACCACTGACGTCCTGATTATCGGGACGGGCTTCGGGGGCTCGATCCCCGGTTATTACCTGGCCGCCGCCGGTGCCAAGGTGATCATGCTCGAGCGCGGCCCGCGGTTCTCGACCGAAGACTTCACGCAAAGCCTGCGGATCGGCACCTTCAACCGCTTCATCGACAGCATCTCGGGCAAGGGCATCGACGTTACTGCGGGCAACTGCGTCGGCGGCTCGAGCGTCACCTACTACGCAGCATCGCTGCGGGCGCCGAGCTTCATCTTCGAGCGTCGCGGCACGCTCGGCCGTCGGATCTGGCCGAATTCGATCACCCGGCAAACGCTCAACCAGTGGTATAGCCGCGTCGAGGCCGCCATACCGGTGGCCGAACTTAGCTGGAACGACGTACCGTATGCGGGTGGCCTCTTCGCCGCGGCGTGCAACCGCGCGGGACACACGTGCCAGCCGGTCCCACTTGCCGTCGACCTCACGAAGTGCACCAACTGCAACTGGATGCATACCGGCTGCATCTTCGACGCCAAGCGCTCGATGCTGTTCAACTACATCCCGGCTGCGGAGTCGTTTGGGGCCGAGATCCGCCCCTTGAACGAGGTGCAAAAAATCCAACGGGCCCGGGCTGCCGGCTACCGTTACACGGTCTCGTATCTGCAGCTCGACCCGAACGACTACACCAAAATTCTCGGCAGCGGCGCCATCGACGCGAAGATAATCATCGTCGCCGCGGGCACGATGGGTACCCCGGTGATCTTGCAGCGCTCAGCCCTGGATCTCGGCGGTATGCCGCCCGCGGTTGGGCGCTACATGTCGGCCAACGGCGATCGGGTCTCGTTCGCGGCCTTCGACGAGGATAAGGTGAGTAGCCTGCTCGGGCTCCAACGCGCACCCGGTGTCGCCTACGAGGCCTTTCCGATCGGCAAGCCGATCAACACCATGACCTTCGACTACCTCGACCCGAAGAAGCCGGAATTCTCGCGCTTCGCCTTGCAGCAGCTCTACTCTCCGCCGATCGTAAACGCCCTCCCTGGGGTGGACCAGTCGCCGTTCTGGTTCGGCATCGAGAAGCGAAATCTCCTAACGCAATGGCGCTCGTGGATGGCGATCGTCGAGATGACCGAGGACGCCAACGAAGGCTTCTTCGGCCCCCCGCCCAAGACCGGCAGCTTCACGCGCCTCGGGCCAGGCATCGCATCCGGCCAGTTGGAGTATCCCATTGCGCCGCAAACCCAACACGGTTTCGACCTGGCCGACGCGGCGGCCGAGTCGATCCTGACGCTCGATGGGCTCGCCACGTTTCATACGGTGGCGTCCACGAACAGTATTCAGTGTGCGCACCCACTGGCGTCGTGCCGAATCGGTGACAATCCCGGAACGTCGGCGCTCGATGATCGCCACGAGTTGCGCGGCCATCCCGGCATCTTCGTCACCGACGGGGCAAGCGTACCGACTTCGCTCTGCGTCAACCCTTCGCTCACGATCGCGGCGCTGGCAGAGCGCGCGTCGTCGTTATTGCTGAAGCGCGCCGACCAGTACGGCGTCGCGGTCAAGCAAGGCGGTATCCCCATCCCGTCCTGAGGCGAAGCCCCGCCAAATAGCATCGTCCGTGGACACGGTTTGGACATTCCGTTCCTTCCGGTGGCGGAAAAGACGGATATGTCGACGGCTTTGCGCTCTCGGACGTCGAGACAGCCCAAACTCGAGTTATTTCCGGGAAGGTGAGAGAGAGCTTTAAGTCCGAGTAAGCAACGAATCGTTATTCATCACGGAAATCCACTTTGTTGAGCATGCGTAGAGTTGAATCTGGCCGTAGAATGGGTGATTTGGTAGCTTTCGTGATAAAGGCATCCGGCATCCTGATGTTTCCACCGCTCGAATCTCGCGTTGGGGCTTATGATGTTTCGCAGCCGTGGCTGGTGGTTTGTCGCAATTCTGGTTGCTCTTTTCCTGAATGCGACCGCTTATGCATCGCAGCATCAGTACGATCAAGATGTCTCGAGCGTGAGGCTCCCCGGTCATGTGTTACCGGCGCTGCCAAGGGCCACGCTCATTCAATCGAAGCCAGACGCTGGCAACCAGCGAATCAGTCTGACAATTGTACTCAAGCTCGAAGATCAAGAGGGTTTCGAGAAATATTTGAGCGAGATTTACAATCCTGACTCGCCGAACTTTCAGAACTTCCTGGAGGCGCAAGAAATCAGCCGACGCTTCGGGCCGTCAAAGGACTCGTACGAAGCGGTACTCGCATACTTAAAAGATCACGGGTTGAAGTTAATCGAGGGTTCCGCGGACTACTCGACGATCACGGTAGGTGGCCGGCGCTCGGACGTGGAGCGGGCGTTAGGAACTAAAATCGCCGACTACCAACTAGGGAAGCGGAAGTTCTACGCGAATCAGACTGATCCTGCGCTCCCGGTCGATCTCGCCTCGCATGTGCAGGCGGTCATCGGACTGAATAATCTTGCCCAGCCATCTCATGGCGACCTTACAATTCCCAACAACGGTAATTTTTTTGGACAAGCTTCCCAAGCGATTCTGGCTGCGGTAGTTGCTGATCTGGCGTTCACGATTGTGTTCGGCGCGCTGTTTGGTATCTTCGCTCTGCTAATCCTGATCGTCATCTTCGGTCTTGCAATAATCGCCGGAAGTAGTTCATCGCTTACTGAACGGCGGGCAACAAGGCTCAATGCAAGTGCTGCCGGGAGCGGTCAGACCATTGGCCTTTTAGAGTTCGATACCTTTCAATCCAGCGACGTTGGCAATTATCTCGCCCTGCTTAGCGAGCTTGCGGATGCGCTCGACACGCCGGCGGGCGATTTGAGCAATCTCAGCGTGGTGCCCGTCAATGGCGGCGCCAGTCCGGGTCCCAATCAGTCAGAGGTCCTTGTCGATATCGATGACGTCATGACGATCGCGCCGGGCGCCAAGGTTGCCGTGTACGATGCCCCCTTCAGCGGCGCTGGCAGCTTCCAGGCGCTGCTAAACGCCATGATCAATGGCGGAGTCGACGTCATCTCGAACAGCTGGGCGTACTGCGAAGATCAAACCACGCTGGCCGACGTGCAAAGCATCGATTCATTGCTGCAAAAGGCAGCGATGGCGGGAATCAGCGTATTCAGTGGTTCGGGCGACGGCGGCAGCACCTGCCTCGACGGCAGCCCGAACACGATCTCAGTTCCGGCGGACTCGCCCAATCTCACTGCGGTTGGCGGCACGACACTTACTATTGGTCCAGGATTGACCTATGGCGGCGAGACCTGGTGGAACGGCGTCGCGGATAGTCCTCCGACGGGGCAGGGCGGCTTCGGCACGAGCAGGTTCTTCGCCGCACCGCCATACCAGTCCGGGTCGGCGATGCGCACGATCCCGGACGTGGTCGTCAACGCTGACCCGGCCAGCGGGATGCTCATTTGCCAGGCGTCGAACGGCGGATGCCCCAACGGAAACCTCTACGGCGGCACCAGCATGGCGGCGCCGACCTGGGCCGCTTTTGCGGCCACGCTCAACCAATTGTCTGGTACGAATCAAGGCTTCTACAACCCGCTGTTGTATCCGCTCGCAAACACGTCGGCCTTTCACGACGCAAGTTCGATGGACAGCGACTTCACCCACGTCGGACTCGGCTCGCCGAACCTCGGGGTCCTGCTGCAGAAGCTAACCGGCCAGAGTCCCGGCTCAGTGAGCGCATCGGCGTCTGGAGTCGTCGCATATACGAGCACCCAGGTACTCACTCCGCCGCTCGGCGGCGTGCCGGCGGACGGCACGTCGCAGGCCACGGTAAAAGTGCTGTTGCTTGACGCGGACGACAATCCTGTGCCGGGAAAGACGGTGAGACTGTCGGCAGGCGGGAGCCACGCGACCATTTCTCCGTCCAGCGCTGTTACCAGCGTTGACAATGGTGCCGCCGTCTTCACCATCACTGACGATACGCCCGAGAGCGTAACTTTCACCGGCGACGACACAACAGATGGCATCACAGTAACGGAGACGGCGACCATGCCGTTCGTCACACCGTCGGCCTCGTCGGCCGGGATCGGCGCCAGTCCGACCAGCGTGAGCAATGATGGGACATCGGCAACGACGATTACGGTGACGTTGAAGGATTCGCAGGGCCGGCCGACACCGGGCAAGCTGGTCCAGATATCGCAAACCGGCAACTCGGTGATCAGCGGGCCGAATCCGCCCGTGACCGACAGCAACGGCATGGTGGTGCTCGCGGCCACGGATCTCACGAGCGAGACGGTAACTTATAGTGGTGTCGATGTGACCGACGGTAATCTGCCGATTCCTGGTCCGAATCCGCAGGTGACTTTCTCCGGCATGGCGAGCAATGCGTGTGCGCCGCCCAATCCTCCCGCCGCGCCGGGCTTCGTCGTGACGCCTTATGCGACAGGATTCGTCGCCGCGAACGTCACTGCGGGTGGCTTTCCTTTCGGATGCATGGGTGTGAGCGGGATCGCATTCGATTCATCGGGAAACCTCTACGCCAACGATGCACCGACCGGGAACATCTACAAGATTCCAGCGGGCGGCGGCCCGGCGACGATGCCCCTGAACACCACCTCGCTCGGCACGACGCTCTCCGGCCTGGCCTTCGATAACAGTGGCGACTTGTTTGCGAGCTTCGGCGTGACCAGCGGCGATCCCACCACCGGCATAGTCGTTCAGCTCAACCCGTCGAACGGCTCGATCATCAGAACGATCTCATCGGGTGTCATTTGCCCGACGGTGATTTCGATCGATCCGCTGAGCGGCGATCTCTTCACCGACGACACTTGCTTCGGCGACGGCTTCAACAACGCATCGATCTGGCGCATCTCGAATCCGGGCGGAGTGTCGCCATCTACATCGGTCTACGCGACGACAACCAACACGCCGAACTCGACGCTCGCCTTCGCGCCTGGCGGAACGATCTATATGTGGACCGACGCCCAGGTGGCGCAGGTGAGTGGCACCAACGTTTCAGGGCCGCCGACCGTGACCATACTACCCGGCCTGAACGCGAGCTCGACCGGCATGGTTGCGGGCGGAACGGGATCGGGCGGCGCCGGAACTTTCCTGATCGAGAATCCGTTCGCGGTCCCGAGCGGAACTAATCTCGGCATCGAATCGATCGACCTGACCGGCAGTCCTCTCAGCGCCGCTAATTCATTCACCACCAGCGCCGCGGGAGCCAATACCCTCGTCTTCGGTCCCGACGGATGCCTCTACGTGGCGCAGGAGACGACGGTTTACAGGGTCAGCGATCCCAGCGGTGGCTGCAGCTATGGCTCGACGCTCGGCTCACCGACGCTCACGCTGGCGCCCAACGCCGTGTCGCCGAATCCTGCGCAGGGTACGTCGCAGGCCTTCAGCGCGACGCTTCACTACGCGAGTGTTCCGGATGGAACGCCGGTGATTCTCAATCTGGGCGGCGCAAATCGATTCGGCGCCCAAGGCCTTCTGGCCAATACCGTCAGCAATATCGCTTCCTTCAGCTACACCGGAGTATACGCCGGGGTCGACACGCTCACGGCATCGGCAAGGGTAAGCAGCAATACGGTGACATCCGATCCTGCCGTCCTGACTTGGACCGCAGGCGCGCATACGACGTTCATCGGACTTAATCAGAGTCCGACCAGTGGTGCGCCCGGGCAGATGGTCAACTTGGTCGGATCGCTAACGGACGTTTCAGTCGTGCCTGCCGCGCCGATTGCCGGTCAGACGCTGGACCTTGGAGTCGGTGGCTCGAGCTGCAACGCGGCGACAAATTCGAGCGGCACTGCAAGCTGCCAGGTGACGCTCGGCAGTCCCGGCACGTATACGCTGTCGGGCAGCTTTGCGGGAACGTCTTCGCTGCTCGCCTCGAGCAACTCGACTGGCTTCAACGTGCTGACGCCGCCGACACCAACGGCGTCAGCGACGCCGACCGCAACTCCGTCGGTTCTTCCCACCGCCACATCTACCCCGACGGCTACTGCCACTGCCACGCCGACTCCCGGCGGCATCGTCATGGTGACAGGACAGGCGAGCGGCGGAGGCCAGCCGGGTGCGACCGTCGATCTCGGGAGCTTCAGCTATCAGTCATCGGACGACCATCAACAGACTGTCTCCTCGACGAGCGTGTCAGTGAGCCGACCGAGCATCTTCAGCTCGATAACTCTGACCGCGACGATCAATGGCGATACGGTTGATACGGCGACGCTGAGCAGTCCGATCGAATCGCCCGCCGTCTTCACATTCTCATCGCCAATCACTTTGCCGGCAGGTCAGTCGGTCATGTTTGCGCTCAGCGGCGTTATTTCAGGCGGAACGAGCGCCACTCTCGACTTGAGCAATGAAGCTAGGCTCGCGGGGATCACAACTTCTCCCGGGACGACCGAACGAGGCGCGAGCGGCGGCTTGATGCTGGCGCTCTGTCTGTTGGGCCTCGCGATCCGGCCGATGAGGCGCAGGCAGCGGCTCAGGGCATCGATTCTCACTGCTGTCATGCTGATGCTGGCAGTAAGCGTGCTCGGATGCTCGGGCTCGTCGGGGGGCGCGCCCGCGCCAAACACCTCGATCCAGCAAGTCGTCTCGATGGGCGTGAGCGAGGGCGGCGAGCCGGTGACCGTCGGTGGCCTGCCGGCTAACCTGGGCAAAATACAGAAGGAGTGAGCCGCTCCCCTTGAAATTGAATCGTGTTGCGTGCTCGAAGCGAGCGCTTTCGCTCCTGGCCTTTGGGAATCACCGCGAAACCTCTGCCGTTATCGGCTCCGATTGCTGAAGGAAGGCTATTCGCAAGACTTTGCAGGCGGGAGTCAGGCGGGGATTTACCTGGCGCGCCGTCGCATCTGAGATTCTTCGAGTGGATACTCAGTTAACTCGGACTGCGTTTTGGTTTGCGATGCGAACGGCCGCCGAGGCCGATCGCGAGACTACGCGGCAGGAACGTGCGCGACAGCCGTAGATAATTCTTGATTCGCGTGGGATCGAACATGATTGCCCGCGTGAGAGCGGTTCGTGCCGTCTTGCGATCTCCGGCGCGTAGCGCGTTGATCCCGATGTAGCCGAGCAGGCTGCGCGGCGCGCGGGCGCGACCTGCGATCTGCATCGCCGCGGAGACGCCGTAGCGCTCGCGTACGAGCCGCTTGAATTCCTCGACTGCGGCTGGATCGACTCCGGGAGTTTTGATTCGTTTCGGAAATTCCGCGAACCGCCACGCTCCCAGCGCTTTTTGAACGTAGCGAAACGGTCCGTGTTCGCGAAGTCTGAGAAACAGGTAGAGATCCTCGAACGACGGCTTTCGCATCGATTCGGGATATCCGCCCGCCGCTTCGAACGCCCAGCGCGGAATTACCGCGCCGCTCGGCATGATTGGCCAGAGCTTGGTGAGGAGATCCTGCAATGTCGGATCGCCGCCCTTGCCCGCGAGTGAGCTGCCGAGCGGCCGGCCCAAGCTGTCGATCAACTCGAGATCGCACCACGCCATCGCGCACTCGCGATGCGCGTCCAGCTCGGGCACCATCACGGCCAGCAGCTCGGGCTTCCACAGATCGTCGGAGTCAAGGAACGCGAGCAGGTCCCCCGTCGCGACCCTGACTCCCGCGTTGCGGGCGACGGCGGGGCCCGCGTTGGCGCGCGCGAGGATAGTTATTCTGTCCGAGTACCGACTGAGTATTTCGCGGCTCGCGTCGGTCGAGCCGTCGTCGACTGCGATTAACTCGAAGTCGCGATACGTCTGCGCGAGGATGCTCTCGACCGCGGCCGCGAGCGTCGCCTGCGAGTTGTAAACCGGGATGATTACCGAAACGCGCGGCACTTATATTACTTTGCGATGGAGCGCTCCGAGGAAATCTCAGAGCGTCGGATCGCGTACTAGGATCCCCTTGTCGTAGAGCTCGCGAATTTTTTCATCCGGCATCTTGAGCAGCTCGCGCAGCAGGCGCTCGTTGTCCTGGCCGAGCCGCGAGGCCTTCACGTCGGTGCGATCCGGCCACTTCGAGAACTTTACCGGAAAGCCCGGGATCGCGACCTTGCCGAGGATCGGATCATCGACCCATCGGACCGTCTTGCGCTCATTGTGATGAGGATGCTTGATCGCCTCGTTTACCGACAGCACGGGAGCGCACGGCACGCGTTCGCGATCGAGCGCCGCCAGAGCATCGTCGCGCGTCGGGAACTTCTTCAACCAATTCTCGATAACGTCGCGCAGCTCTTCTTTGTTATCGCGGCGGCCGCGAGCACTCCTGAAGCGCGGATCGGTCGCCAGCTCCGGCATTTCCATCGCGCGCACTAGCTGTTGCCACTGATGGGGCGGCACGGTCAGAAAAATGTATTGCCCGTCGCGATAGTGAAACGCGCCGGTCGGTCCGCCGTCCGGATGCAGCGAGCCGCTGCGCGTTGGCTTAAATTTGTCGCCGCGCAACGATACGACGGGCACGGTCTTTTCGTGCATGTGGAAGTAAGTATCGAGCAACGACGCGTCGAGGTATTGCCCCTCGCCCGTGCGCTCGCGATGGAGCAGCGCGAATCCGATCGCCATCGCGGATGCCACACCCGTCGAGACGTCGCCGATCGCCATCGTCGTCATCGCCGGCGCGCCTTTCTCGTCGCCGATACCATCGGTGACGCCCGCGTATGACTGCCCGATGAAGTCGTACCCCGGCTTGTATGAGAGCGGCCCCGTCTGCCCGGCCATCGAGATCGAGCACATGATGATTTTCGGATTGACCTTTTTAATCTCGTCGTAAGAGAAGCCCAGCCGATCGATTACGTGCGGCGCGAAGTTCTCGACCACGACGTCGATGCTCGGCAGCATCGCCATGATGATTTCCTTGGCGCCCGGCTTTTTCAGATCGATCGCGAAGCTCGCCTTCGAATGATTGTGCTGAAGGTAGTAAGTGCTGTAGCTCGACTCCTTCATCTCGGGCGCCTGCGACTTGAGCCCGTCGCCGCGCACGCGATCCCCGCCCGGCGCCATCTCAACCTTGATCACTTCCGCACCCATCTCGGCCAGCAGCCGCGTGCAGGTCGGCCCTGCGACGAACTGAGAAAAGTCGAGTACCCGGTAACCTTCGAGCATCCGTGGATTCGGCATAGACCTCACCTTCCCGGTCGATAGATCTAATCCTATCGCAGCGAATCATCAAAGGCGTGCGCGGCAGCCGATGTCAAAAAAGAAAGGGCGCCGATCGTTATGATCAGCGCCCGCTATCTGGTCGTGATGGTTCTATATGATCTGACCGGCGCGAGCGTCGGTGTACTTGCCGTTATCGACCACCAACTCGCCGTTGACGATCACCTTGTCGATGCCGCGCGCGTGGCGGATGTAGCGATTGCCCCCGCCGGGGAAGTCGTGCACGAAGACCTCTTCGCCGCGCGCGATCGTTGTGGGATCGAACAGCGTGAGATCGGCCGCCGCGCCGACCGCGATCCGGCCGCGATTGCGGATTCCCCACGCATCTGCCGGTTCCGCGGTGATGCGATGGATTGCGCGCTCGAGCTTGAGCTTGCCGAACTCGCGCACGAAACGCGCGAGCAGATCGCTGGTGTCGCCCGCGCCGCAGAACTGCGCGACGTGCGCGCCTGCGTCCGAAGCGCCGATATGAATCGACGGATGGTCGAGGATCTGCGCGACGATGTTGGCGTCGGCGTGGATGAAATCGTTGAGCTGGAACTCGGTCTGCAGATCGTCGGCGACGGCGATGTCGAGCATCACGTCGGAGATCGGCTGGCCGCGCTCCTTCGCGATTTCGCTCAGGCGGCGGCCCTTCAGCTCCTCGTTGGCCTTCGAATAGACCTCGCCCACGACCGAGGCGTGGAGCATCGGCGCGATACCGCGCTCAGCCTGCGTGACCAGCTTCTGACGCGATGCGGGATCGGCGAACGCCGCGACACGCTCGGCCACCGGAAGCTGCATGATCGCATTCCACGACGGCAGGCCGTAAAGCAGAAATGAGGTTTCTGACAACCGGATATTGATATTGAAACTGCGCGTCATCGACTGGCCGAAGACCTTCGCGCCGCGGGCACGCTCCTCGTCGAGCTTTTCGAGGTAGCGCTTGTACTGCTCGGGCGCGGCCGGACTGTAAACGATCGGCGCCACGGTGCAGAACACGCCGCTGGCGAGACTCAGCTCGGCGAGCTCCTCGATATTCTTGATGTGCTGCACGGGGTCGATGAAGTACGGCACGGTCTGCAAAGTGCCGCGTCCGCTCTTGGCCATCGCCTTGCAAAGCGCGATTTTCTCACGCATGTCGGCGAGGCGGCTGGGCACGGGCCGATTGTTCTCGTCGATATCGACATACGAAGTCGACATTCCGATCGCGCCATCGCTCATCGCGCCTTCGAGCAGGTCGCACATCTGCTTGATCTCGTCATCGGTCGCGATGCGCTCCTGGCTCTCGGCGCCCATGACGTAGTAGCGCAGCGCGGAATGTCCGACGAGCGCGCCGACGTTGATTCCAAGGCCGGGCTTGATGAAATCAAGATACTGCCCAAAGCTCTCCCACTTGAACGGCACGCCCGCGTCGAAGGTCGGCTCCTTGATGTCCTCGATCTTGCCGAACATCTTGATGAGCTTGCGGCTCGCGCCCGCGCGGACCGGAGCGAGGCTCAGCGAGCAGTTGCCGACCACGACACTAGTCACGCCATGCTCGAGGCTCGGCGTCGCCAGGCGGTCCCAGCACAATTGCGGATCGAAGTGAGTATGCACGTCGATGAAGCCAGGGCTCAGCACATGGCCGCCAGCATCGATTTCTTTCTCGGCCGAGCCGTCGAACTTTCCGACCGCGGCAATTTTGCCGTTGTCGACGGCGACATCGCCCTTGAAGGCCGCCGCGCCGGTTCCATCAACGATAGTTGCATTCCGAATTGCAAACTTTGCCTGACTCATGATCGATTCCCCTGGTAATTGACTAATGCCGCGATACTCACTTGCTGAAGCGCTTCTTCAGCCAGTCGACGATAAGAGTGTTCACTTCGTTTGGAAATTCCTGCTGCACCCAATGGCCTGCGCGCTCGATATTGCGCATTTCGAGGTCGGAGCACAGCGCCGGCATTCCAGCTGCCATCTGCGGGCGCAGCGCAACGTCCCACGCGGCGGTAATCATGAGACAGGGCAGTTCCAGCTTCTTCGTCCCTACCTCGGGATGCTCGCGAGAGTTGCGATCTATATTTCGATACCAGTTGATACCGCCGCGAAATCCGGTTTTCTCGTACACCTTTACGTAATGATCGAGTTCCTCAGCAGTGACTATCAGCGGGGTCTCGGGCTGTAGATCCTCGATGCGGCGAAACGGATTCATGTCGAGCTCGCCGCTCGCATTCATGCGCCTGGTGGCTTCGGCGATATCGGCAGGCGCGCGCATCAGGCGATCGAAGATCAGCCGCGCCTTCGGATCCATCACGCTTTCGGCGCGTCCGGGCTCCTGGAACCAGAGAATATAGAATCGTTCCTCTTTATTGTTGACGAGCGCGCGCATGAACGACGTCTGCGGCATCGCCATGTAGGGAGTGCATACTCCTATCACGCCGGCGGTGCGCTCGGGATACAGCACCGGCATCGCCCATGCGACGAAGCCGCCCCAATCGTGGCCGACGAAAATGGCGCGATCGATCTTGAGCGAATCGAGCAGGCCGACGAGATCGCCGGTAAGCTCCGTGAGGCCATAGTCAGTAACGGCGGCAGGCGCGCTCGAATCGCCGTAGCCGCGCTGATCCGGAGCGATCGCGCGAAAGCCCGCGGCCGCGACCGCAGGCAACTGATGCCGCCACGAATAAGCGAGCTCGGGAAAGCCGTGGCAAAAGATCACAGCGGGACCCTCGCCCTGCTCGTGGACGACCAAATTGATCGCGCCCTGGTTGGCGCGCGGCGCGAGCGCGACTGAGCGGCCCTGCGGCCACGTCGAACTAGCCATTCGATCCTCCTAATGCTTCTGCTTCGCGGCCTGCTCGGCAAAATGCTTCTGCACGGTCTCGGACGCGGCCTTCAGCGCCTTGCCCATCAGCTCTGCGCCGTGCGCGCGCGTCCAGGTCAGGGATGCATCGCGCGCGACATTCGAGCCGTTGAAGCGCGGCAGCACGTGACGCGCGAACATCTCGTAGGATTTCTTGGTCGCTTCGAAGTTCGCCCAGTTATGCGCGAGCATCAGGATACAGCCGAAGCCACCTGACTGCTTTTCCAGCTTTTCGATCATTTCAGCCGCATCGTCGGGAGTGCCGATCACGGCGCGGCCCGATTCGACCATCGCTTCGGCGGGATCCTTCGCGCCGAGATCGTCGCCGGTCGCAGTCGGATTGATCGCGGAGAAATAGTCAATCCACTTGGTGAGGCCGAATTTGACGTCGCGCATCGCCTGCTCGCGTGTCTCCGCGATATGCATCGGCGCGACGAGACGGAGCACCGAGCGATCCATCTCGCGGCCATGCTCACGCGCGACTTCGGTTGCGATCTGCCAGTTGGTGCCGAGCACGTCGTAGCCCGCCTGCTGCGAGGCCGCGACGCACAGCATCCCGACGTTGTAACGTCCCGCGAGCTTGCCGCCCGACGGAGTGAACGTGCTGGCGACTGCAAACTCGGGGCGCGGCCGCGTGTATGGGAGCAACTGACATCGCGCTTCCTTGAGCGTGTACCATTCCGTCTGCTCGGTCACGATTTCGCCCGCGACCAGGCGCAGGATCACGTCGAGCGACTCCGCCATGCGATCGCGCTGCTTCGATACGGGGATTCCAAGCATCTCGGCGTCCGAGGGCAGCAGCCCGGGGCCAACGCCGAACATCGCGCGCCCGCGCGTCATGTGATCGAGTTGCACGATGCGATTCGCCACTGTCAGTGGATGATGATACGGCAGCGAGATAACTCCGGTGCCGAGGCGAATCCGCTGTGTGCGCTCAGCAGCGGCCGCGATCATCAGCTCAGGCGACGCGATAATTTCGTAACCGGCCGAATGATGCTCGCCGATCCAGGCCTCGTCGAAGCCGACGCGATCGAGATGCTCGATCAGCTCGATATCGCGACGCAGTGCGAGCGTCGGGTCTTCGTCCACCGGATGAAACGGGGCGAGAAAGATTCCTGCGTGCAGGCGGTTGGGCCGGATTACATCATTCATGAAGCGTTGGTTCCTTTTTGTGATGGACCGTGGATTTCAGCGGATGGATACGGCGGCACGTCCTCGGGATCGATCGGCGGCCGCGGCGGACGCTGCATGATCTCGTTGACGGCGGCGAGAAATTCACTGTCGGTCATGAGCGACGCGGCTGGGCGGTTGAGATTAATCACGTTGAAGAGCGCTTCGGCAATGACCGGAACGCTGCCGCCTTCGCGCATGATTCGTTCCCACGCCTGGCCCATGCCCTCGTTGGTGCTTCCCTGACCTAGAGCCTGCTTGTCGCGCGCGACCGAAAGATCCCACGGCTGTTTCACGAACTCGGCCTGTCGCTTGAAGAAGGTGCTTGGAAATGCCGGGTCGCGCGGATCCATCTCGCTCACGAGCTTGCCTAAAATCTGCGCGCACACCGACGCGCTCGTCATGCCCTGCGCGTAGACGGGATTGAACGCGCACACGGCATCGGCGACGCAGATGAATCCGGCGGGGCCGCTCCAGTTCTCGTAGTGACGCCACGAGTTCTGCATTCCGCGGCGATGGAAGATCGGCGAAATCGGTTTTGAGATCGCGAGCGCCTCGGCGACGATCGGCGAGCGCAGCTTGCCGCAAAGCGACGCGAACGATTCATGATCGGCAGGCAGCGGACGATCGCCCCACGACGCGAGCGTCAGCAGGAAACGATCGCCCTCGATCGGCAGCACCAGGGCGAAGTAGTAATCCTCATCGCGCTTCGGCTTCATCGAGGGATTAAGAAAGATGCCTTTCCACCACCATCCCGCGGGACGCTGATCGGCCGGCGGCGCCTGGTACCAGCAGGTGCTGTACCCCGCCTGACCATCGACGACTTCGAGCTCCGGCTCGGCGTAGCCGTGGCGCGCCAGCCATTCCGGCGCGCGCGAGCTGCGCCCGCTGCAATCGACGATCAGGTCGGCATCGATTCGGCCGAACGACTCATCCTTGAGTGACCGGATGTCAACGCCGGTGACGCGCGGCGTATCGCCATGCTCGAGCACGAGGCCGGTGACCTGGGTCTCCTCGACCATCTTGATTCGAGGGTTGGCCTTGATGCGATCGCGAATCACCGACTCGATGAGGAGGCGGCTCGCGAACAGCATCGGATGACCGGTGTCGCGGCGCTTCGCCCATCCTTCGGGGTTGAGCGTCGCCAGCTCGAGGCCGGCGTCGAGGTCATGGCCGCCGCGCTTGTGCAGGTCGTCTTCGAGACCCGGAAACAGCACGCTCAGTTCGCGGCGCCCGCGATCGAGCAGGCCGTGAGGATGGCGGCTCTGCGGCACGCCCTTGCGATGGGCGGCGCCTTCGGGCAACTCGTCGCGTTCGATCAAGGTTACGCGCTCGAAGTGATCGGACAGCACGCGGGCGGCGCACATCCCGCCGATACCGCTGCCAATCACGACGGCATGGTTTGCTTTCATCTTCTATTACTTCTCCGCAAATTGGTGAAATCGAGACTCTGCATATAGTGAAGCGCCAACGCGAAGCCGACGCCACTCAAGCTTCGTGGATTCAGCCAAGCGATGTTGCGTTTGCGCCTTTCAGATTCCGTACACCGCCGCGACGTTCTGACCGGCAAGCTTGGCCGCGGCCGAGGGCGGCATCGCCGCCATCAATTCGGTGAGCTCCTTCATGTAATGACCGCCGTGGTCCTGGTGCGGGAAATCGCTCGCCCAGAAAAATCGATCTTCGCCGATGAACCTGCTGAGGCCGGCGATCGCGCGCTCGTCGGGATCGGCCGAGAGCCAGCACTGGCTGCGTATATAATGACTCGGCTCATGCTTCAGCGGAGCGCGATTGATCGGCACCTCGTAGAGCGCATCCATGCGATCGACCCAGTAGCCGATCCAGCCGGCGCCCGATTCGAGCACTACCGTCTTCAGCTTTGGAAATCTGTCGAAGACGCCGAACGAGAAGAGCGTCGTGAAGGCGACCTGCGCCGAATGACACGCAGTTACTTGGCGATACCAGATTGACGCGCCGAGGCCCTCGAAGCGCCGCGACGCTAGCGAGGCCGGTTCGAAGGTCGGATGGATGCCGTAGGCAACGTCGAGTTCCTGGAACCTGGCAAACAGCGGATCGTAATCGGGATGCCCGTGCGCCTTGCGCAGATGGTTGAACGGCGCAACGAAGGCGCCGCGGCATCCGTCTTTCACCGCGCGCTCCAGCTCCGCGACCGCGGCCGGAACGTCGAGCAGCGACAGATGCGCGACAGGAACAAGGCGGCCGTCCGAGTCGCGGCAGAAGTCCGCGATCCAGCGGTTATAGGCGCGGCAGTATGCGGCGGAGAGCTCGGGGTCTTCGACCTCGGCTTCCCACAGAAGACCGATGGTCGGATAAAGAATCGCTTTGTCGATACCTTCGCGATCGAGCAGCGCAACGCGCTCCTTCATGTCCATCGCGCCGAACGGAGCGGTGTTGCGATAGGTGCGCTCGCGCGACGGTTTCAACTCGTCTGCGTTGCGCCCCATCGCACCCAGGGTGTGAAGAACACCGTGCCGCATCAGCGCGGCGGGCTTGCCGTCGTACTCGAGAAACTCGAGCCCCGCCTCGTCGCGTCGGATACAAATCGCACGCGCGCGGAATTTCTCTTCCAGATAATTCTGCCAAAGATCCTCGGGTTCGAGAATATGGCCATCGGCGTCGATGATCAATTTTCCGTTGGGCATTGAAAGAGTCCTTAGAGCTTGTAACAGCGCAACACGTTCTCACCGACGACGCCGCGGCGCGCCTCCGGCGACATCGGCGCGACCATGCGTTCGAGCGCTTCGAGGTATTTGCCGCCGTGGTCGGGATGCGGGAAGTCGCTCGCCCAGAAGAAGCGATCGCGCCCGACGTAATCGATCACGTAGGCGGTCGCCTGCTCGTCGGGATCGCCGGAGACCCAGACCTGCTCGCGCACGTACTCGCTGGGCTTGCGCCTCAGCGGCACCGTGCCGCCCATCCAGGTCTCGTAGCCCTCATCCATCCGATCCATCCAAAAGCCGAGCCACGACGATCCCGATTCGAGGACGACGACGCGCAGCTTGGGGAATTTGTCGAACACGCCGAACTGGAAAAACGTCGAGAGCGGCTGCTGCAGGATCTGCGAGGCAATCACGCCCAGCAGCGGCATCCGCTCCATATGATGAAAGCGCGCGCGATTGAGGCCCTTGGGCTCAAAGGTCGGATGAATCGCGAGCGGGATATCGCATTCCTGGGCCGCGGCAAAAACCGGATCGTGATCGGGATGGCCGTGCGGCTTGCGCGTGATCGTAAACGGCGCGACGAACGCCCCTTTGCATCCATCCTTGGCGGCGCGGCGGAGCTCGGCAGCGGCAGCCTCGGGATCGCCGAGCGAGAGATGCGCAATCGGCACGATGCGATCGGCATACGGCCGGCAGAAGTCGGCGATCCAGCGGTTGTACGCGCGGCAATACGCCTGCGACAGTTCGACATCGTCAACCTCGGACTCCCACAGGATGCCGAGCGTCGGATAGAGCACCGCCTTGGCGAGCTTCTCCTGATCGAGCAGCTTCACGCGCTCGGCCGCGTCCATCGAGCCGAACGGCGCGCAATTGACGTAGGTGCGCTCCGCCGTGGGCCGCAGTTCATCCTGCGCGCGGCCCATCCCGCCGAGCGCACTGAGAAAACCCGGCTGCGCCTGCTCCGACAACCTGCCGTCATATTGGAGGCATTCGAGGCCGGCGTCGTTCTTTACGATCTTGATCGCGCGCGGCTGGTACTTGGGCTCGAGGTACTTCTCCCACAGATCGGGCGGCTCGAGGATGTGACCATCGGCATCGACAACGATTTCTGCGGCTGACATCTTGGCTCTCCCGTTCAATGTTGGCGGAACGCGCGTCGGGTAAACGATCGTTTACTTGTGCGGAAGTTTAGTAAATGACCGTTTACTTGTCAACTGGAACGCGCCATTATCTGGACTATTGATCAGGAAATCAGAAAAGCGATCGGTGCGGCGTAGCGCGAACGGCGCGCCCCGCGATGCGCTCGAATCGACGCGCGAGCGTATCCTCGTTTCTGCTGCGCGGCTCTTCGCCGAGCACGGCTTCGAAGGCGCATCGATGCCGGCGATCGCGAAAGCCGCGGGCATCACCGCGGGCGCGATCTACAAGCACTTCGAGAGCAAGGGCGAGTTGCTGCTCGAAGTGGTCAAGCGCTCGTTCGAGTCGTCGCCCCTTTTTGTTCAGCACTCGGACACGCCCAACGATGCGACCGCGCTGCCGCGGCTCGCGTCGCTGTACACTGAGCCCGGCCTCAAGTTGGTGCGCCAGCTTTCGATCGAGGTTCACTCCGCGGCTGCACGCGATGCGCAGGTGCGGCACGTGCTCTCGCATTCCAACGAACTCGCGATGCAGGCAATCGGCGAGAGGATCGCGGAGGCGCAACGCGAGGGCAAACTCGATCCGAAACTCAACGCGGATTTCGCTTCGCGCCTCTTCTGCATCATCATAATGGGGCTGACGCACATGGACACGCTGCTGCCGCATCTGGTCGGTGACGAAGCGTGGCGCGACTTCGTGCGCGATCGCGTCGCGGCGTTGATCGGGATGCGCCCCGCCAGCTAGGCCGCCGGATGCTGCATGAAGGTCAGCTCGATCGCCGCGGCCGGCTGCGTCTCGCGACTCTCGCCTGACTTGAAGAACGCGCCCGCCAGCACGAGAGGCGCCTCGCTGCGGAACCATGCCGCGCATCGATACGACTCGCCGCGGAAGCACGGCTTGCGATACACGATTCGCGCGCGTGCCGAATATAGCCGCTTCAGATCGTGACCGGCGGCGCTCAGCGAATCGCAGATGAACTCTTCCATCGCGCGCATATACGCCATCCCGTTCACGTGGCGATTCGGATCGGTCTGGCCGTAGTGCCACACATGATCGTGAGGATCTTCGAAATCAGCTTTGCGCCGGGCATCGAGCAGATCCTCGATGCGCGGTACATCAATCAATTGCGACGGCTGCCCACCGAGTCCCAGCTCCGCGGGCAACTCGGTAACGCGGCGCTTTGCGGAATCGGAATCGTAGCGGGTGAACACGTTGAGCATCCGCGCCCGCGCGAGCGGCGTGCCCTTGGCGTCGAGCACCTCGTGACGGCCCTCGCGCACGATATTGCGCACCGCGCCTGATTCATCGAGCGAGCGCCCGAGGTACGACTCGCCGCGCACCACGATTTTCTGTTGCGGATCGCAAGCGGCGTCGGTCGTCTCGAGCTCGACATAAACCAACGGCGTAAAGATTCCCGCCATGTCCGTGAAATCGTGCATCCCGGCGAGAATCTTGTGCCACGGCATGAAGTGCGAGCGGCCGGTGTAATCCGAAACCGACGACAATCGAATCGAGCGGTTCTCGGTGAGCGAGGGAAACGAGACAGGTTCGCGCAGCCGCGTGCGCACGATACGATCGGCGCGATTGGGGTTTCGTCTGGCCATGGCGACAATTAATACTCAGCTTCGATTCGACTCAACCTCGTGAGGGCATAGCGATGAGCACCAGGGAGGATACGATCGCAATCATCGGCGCGGGCGAAATGGGCGCGGCCGTAGGCAGCAGGATGCGACAGGCCGGCGCGCGCGTCATCACAACGCTCGGTGGACGCGGCGCCGCCAGCGCCGCGCGGGTCGCCAAGTCACAACTCGAAGTCATCGAGGACGACGATCGCATCGCGCGCGAGGCGGGCTTCATCCTGTCGATCGTGCCGCCCGGCGTCGCGTATTCGGTGGCCGAGCGCTTCCGCGCACCGATTGAACGCACGAATGAGAAACCGATCTTCGTCGACTGCAACGCAGTATCGCCTGCGACGGTTCGCCGAATCGCCGAAGCGCTCGCCGCCAGCCGATGCTCCTTCATCGACGCCGGAATAATCGGCGGCCCGCCGCGCGGCAGCTACAATCCGCGCTTCTACGCGTCAGGACCTCAGGCGGAGGCGATGACGACGCTGCGCAACTTCGGCCTCGATATCGAAGTCCTCGACGAAAAGATCGGCACCGCATCGGGCTTGAAAATGTCATATGCCGGATTGACGAAGGGTTTTATCGCAATCGGCGCCGCGATGCTCGCAACCGCCTCGCGCAACGGCCTCGGCCCCGCGCTCAAAGCCGAGCTCGAACGCTCGCAACCCCAAACCCTCGAGATGCTCCGAAGCCGCGTTCCCGCAATGTTCCCAAAAGCCTACCGCTGGGTCGCCGAGATGGAAGAGATCGCAACCTTCCTCGGCGCCGTGGATCGAGGTGCACCGATCTTCGAAGGCGCCGCGCGGCTCTACGAAAAAATCGCCACCGATTTCGAAGCTGACAAAGAGTCGAGCCCCGCACTTGAAACGATCAAGTCCTTCTTCAACAGCTAAGTCGCGGATTTCACATCTCCGTTCCGGCGCAATTGCCGCGCTGTGTCATCTCGACAGTTGTGAAGAAATCGGTGACATCAAGAGCGCAAGATGCGGAGTCGAGGAACCTCGACTCCGCAGCGATTCCGATGACACCAATTTCTCGCAATCTTTGACGCGTTGCGCCCCAGTGTGGAATTGTTCACCAAGCGGAAGCGCGTCGAGCCGCGATCAAAAGGAGTCATCGATGTACACCGAACTCAGCTACGACCTTCACGAGCACGTGGGCGTGATCACGATTCGGCGGCCTGAGGCGCGCAACGCTCTTACCTTCACGACCTACAAGGAACTCGAGGATGCGGTCCGCACCTCGACGGCGCGATGTCTCATTATCACGGGAGCCGATCCGGCCTTCTGCTCAGGCGACGATGTGAAGCAGATCATGGCCAACGCATCAAATCGCCCGGCGCTGACCAACATGGCGCCGCGCCTGACTCCCGCGGCGGATGCGCTCCTGCATAGCGATATTCCGATCATCGCGGCTGTCAACGGCCCCGCGATCGGATGGGGCATGGAGCTGTCGCTGATGGCTGATATCCGTGTCGCGTCGGAGAAGGCGCGCTTCGGTGAGCTGTTCATCAAGCGCGGCCTGTGCTGCGACGTGCCGGGAATCGGCCGCCTCGCGCAGCTCGTGGGCCGCGAGACCGCGGCGGAGCTGCTCTTCACGGGCGATATCATCGACGCGGCGCGGGCGCATCAGATTCGCCTCGTGTCGCGCGTCGTGCCGCACGATCAGCTGCTCCCCACCGCGATGGAACTGGCACGCAAGATCGCCTCGAACCCGCCGCTTGCCGTGCGGCAGCTCAAGAACGGCCTGCGCCGCGCGCTCGATCCCGATTGGAAGGAGCTCGGCGCGTGGGTCAGCACCACGCTGTCGGAGCTCTTCAAGACCGAGGACCACAAGGAAGGCGTGAAGTCGTTCCTCGAAAAACGCGAGCCGCATTTCGTCGGCCGCTGATCAGTAGATCCACGGGATCAAGTGATACCGCGTATGCGCGCAGTACTCCGCGTAGCCGGCGAGGTTCGTGCGCAAGTAGCTTTCTTCGTCGATCAGCCGCCAGACGATGACGGCAAAGATCGGCGCGCAGAAAAGAAGCCCGAACGTTGATCCCAGCGCGAGCGGCATCCCCAGCAGCATCAGAAGCGCGCCGGCGTACATCGGATGGCGCACGAGCCGATACGGCCCGGTCGAGATGACCGCCTGGTCCTTTCCAACCTCGATAATCGCCGAGGTGAAGCTGTTCTCGCGAAACACCAGGAACACGATGTAGAGACCTGCAACTACGAGTATGTCGCCGGCCACAATCGCCGTCGGAGGAACGCGCGACCATCCGAAGCGATGATCCAATCCCGGCACGACCAGCAGCGCGATGAAGCAAAGGCTCGCGAGCACCTGGATGATTTTCTGCGTCGTTTCCTGCTCGGCGACAGGACCCGCCTTGATGCGCCGCTCGATCAGGGCCGGATCGTGCTCGAGGAAATACAAAGTAATCATGGTGACCGGGACGAAGAACGCGGCGAGGAAGATCCAGCCTTGCCAGTAGCGGAGCGACCACGCCGACACGAATAGCGCAACCGCCATCACCACCAGCAGCTGTACGAGTCCGATGAATGCCCTTCTCTTAAGCAAGGCGGTGGAATCCACGATCCCGAACCTCGAACACATAATACAGAATGTTCACAGAATTGTGAAACTAGCGGGATCCCCCCAATGGCGCGGTTGACGCCACGGTCAATCGAACTATTGTGAGCTTGGTGCGCTAACGCTGACGTTGCACGGAGCGGTATTATGACCACTGCGACGACAATCGACGAGGCCAATAGCTGGCGGCTCAGGACTCCCGGTCACGCGGGATGGAAGCGCACCGCGCGCCCCGATGATCCAAATCGCTACCTGATGATCTCGTGCGACTGTCACGCCAACGAGCCGGCCAATCTCTGGGTCGAGCGCATCGAGGCGAAGTACAAGAGCCGCCTGCCGCGAATCGAAGTCGATGAGCACGGCGTGAAATGGGCGGTGAGCGACGGGCTCCGCCGTGTACGCCTGCAGGAGAGTATCTTCGAAGGCGAAGACCTCGTTCGCAACAAGGCCGGTGCCGATATCAACGAACGCCTCGCAGATCGCCGCCGCGACGGCGTCGATGCCGAGATCATCTTCCCCAACAAAGGCCTCTTCATGTGGGCTACAACCGACGCCGGTTTCGCACAGGCGCAATGCCGCGTCTGGAACGACTGGGCCTGGGAAACTTACGGCGCATATAACGATCGAATGTCGCCGATGGCGTCGCTCGCGACCGCCGATATCGACGGCTCGATCAAAGAGATCGAGCGCGTCGCCAAGCTCGGCTTTCGCGGACTGACTATGCCGTGCAAGCCGGTCTTCAACTCACAGGACGCGCGCGACCCCAACTACAACATGCGCGTTTACGATCCGATATGGGCGCTGATCGAGGAAACCGCAATGCCGATCACATTCCACGTCGGCACCGGCAAGGATCCGCGCGGCGCGAGCAAGGAAGGCGGCGCAGTCACCAACTATGTCGCGCATGCGCTGGTGCAGGCGATCGAGCCGCTCGCGGCGCTCTGCTCATCGGGAGTATTTGAGCGTTTCCCGAAACTCAAGTTCGCGGCGATCGAATCGGGAATCGGATGGGTGCCGTGGGCGCTCGACGCGATGGACGAGGCATACCTGAAGCATCACATGTGGGCATATCCGAAGCTCAAAGCGCTGCCGAGTGAGTATTTTCGCGCGCACGGCGCGGTCGCGTTTCAGGAGGATCGCACGGGCCTCGCGCTGGCGCTGCAATTCGATCTCGTCGATAACTTCCTGTGGTCGAATGACTACCCGCATCACGAAGGGAGCTGGCCTCATTCGGCGGAAGCGATCGAGCGCCAGATGGGCGCATTCAGCGACGAACAGCGCGCGAAAATCCTCGGCCTCAACGCGATAAAGATGTTCAACTTCGACGTGGACCGTCTGCTGAAGTACCGCAGCGAAGCACACAACTGAGTAATCATCGATGCGACTGGCTAACACTGAATTGATCGTCGCCGCGGCTAATTCCGACGGAGAGTTCCGGCTCGCAGCGCGGCTTTGGAATGGCAGCGTGCGATTTAATCTGGGTAACAATTCTCTGCTGATGAGAATTGACGAGGGACATATTGAGAGTATCGATCAGCTGGAGGGCTCAAAGATCGCCTCGGCCGACGTCACCATCTCCGCGCCCGATTCAGACTGGGCCGAGATGCTGAAGCGGGTGCCGAAACCATTCTTCCAGGATCTGATGGCGGCCGTGTCGCGCGAAAGTTTCAAAATCGACGGCGACCTCGTCGGCTTCTACCCGTACTATCGCGCGACCTGCCGGCTGATCGAGATCATGCGCAACATCAACGCGGCCTGACGGAGATTTCGATGGCGCGATACGACTCAGCAAGCGGACGCTACGTTTACCTCGCGATCGATGGCATCGAATATCGCGTTTACTTCGAGGAGGCGGGCGCGGGAATTCCGATCGTGCTCCAGCACACCGCGGGCGCCGACGGCCGCCAGTGGCGGCATTTCCTCGAGGATCGCGACTTTCAACATGACTTCCGCATGATCGCGTATGATCTGCCCTATCACGGCAAATCGGTGCCGCCAGAGGGAATCGAATGGTGGCGCAATGAGTATCGGCTGACGAAAGGTTTCCTGCTGAAGTTCGTGGTCGCGCTCGCGCACGAGCTCGAAC
This sequence comes from Candidatus Binataceae bacterium, assembly GCA_035508495.1. Classification (NCBI taxonomy): domain Bacteria; phylum Candidatus Binatota; class Binatia (SeqCode); order Binatales (SeqCode); family Binataceae (SeqCode); species Binataceae bacterium (SeqCode). The sequence goes on along the minus strand of DATJMX010000077.1, from coordinate 41,381 downwards.
TCGATCATCCGGTTTACATGGGCAGCTCGATCGGCGGCCACCTCGCGACCGACCTTGCGATGCATTGCCCGAATGAGTTTCGCGCGATTATCGGCCTCGAAGCCGCAATAGCCACTCCCGGCGGCTACGACGATCAATGGGCGCATCCGCGCGTCAGCAATGAGTACAAGGCGAGTGTAATGTACGGGCTGATGTCGCCGACCTCGCCGGAGAAATACCGCCGCGAGACCGCGTGGGTATATAGCCAGGGCGCGCCGCCCGTTTTCAAGGGTGACCTCTACTATTACTCAGTCGATCACAACCTCACTGAGACTGCGGAGATGATCGATACCTCGCGCACGCCGCTGCATTTGCTGACCGGCGAATACGACTGGGCAAGCACTCCGGCAATGTCGGAAGAACTCGCCGCGCGAATCAAAGGCGTGAAATATCGAACGATGAAAGGCCTCGGCCATTTCCCAATGAGCGAAGACCCAGCCAACTTCAAAAACTACATCCGCCCAGTGCTCGACGAGATCCGCAAGTCGTCACGGCGCTGAAGAGCATGGGGGCATTCGTGCTTCCGGCGCTCGTCCCAAGCCGAGTCGCGCTCATTGCGCGGTTTGTATAATTTTTGCTGAATGGCATCGCGAATCTTGTGGGCCTTAATCGGCGCGATCGTTACGATCCTCGCGCTGTGCATCGGCACTTATTTGTTCATCAGCGGCGGCGGGGTGCCAATGCAAACGACGGCGACGCCATTGCCGCTCGAGAAAACGATCGCCCGAATGGCATTGCGCGCGAGTTTCAGTCGCGATGCTGACAAGAAGAATCCGCTGCCGCTGAATGACGACAACCTGCTCAGCGGCGCAAAGGCCTACAACGAAAACTGTGCAGGATGCCACGGCTCGCCCGGCCATCCCTCGACGGCATTTGCAAAGGCGATGTTTCCCCCGCCACCCCAGCTGTTTGAAGCGAAGCAAATGGTGACCGATGATCCGGAGGGAGTTATCTTCTGGAAAATCACCAATGGTATCCGCCTGTCAGGAATGCCTGGCTTCGTCGATATGCTCACCGATGACCAGCGATGGCAATTGTCGATGCTGCTCTCTCACGCCGACAAGCTGTCGTCATCAGTGAGTTCGGCGCTTGCTCCGACCCGATAAAGTTCCCGGCTGATCGAGATGCTGAGCCGCTACGATCTTCTGCGCGCTGCCGCATCCGCCGCGGCGAGGACGCGATGCGCCTGCGTCAGATGCGGCTTGTCGAGCATCTTGCCGTCGAGCGAAACGGTGCCCACTCCCGCGGCGAATACTTCGATGACGCGCTTTGCATATGCGACATCTTCGGCCGACGGCGTGAACGCCTCGTTGATGATCTCGACCTGGTCGGGATGAATCGCGATTTTGCCAGTGAATCCAGCGCGCCGAGCCGCGCGCGCGTTGCGTCCCAATCCGTCGCGGTCGCGAAAATCCGTGTACACCGTGTCGATCGGCTCAACGCCTGCGGCCGTCGCCGCGAGCAGACACAGCGAGCGCGCGAGCTGGTAGGTGAAATCGAGATTGCCGGCGTCATCGAGATTCGATGAAGCTCCCACCGCGGCGGGCAGATCCTCGGCGCCCCAGGTCATGCCATAGAGTCGCGGCGTTGCGCCCGTGAAAGTGCCGAGCGTGAACATCGCGGTGGGAGTCTCGGTCGCAACCGCGAAGATTTTGATGCTGCCCACTTCGACGCCTTCGCGAGTTTCGAGCGCCGTCAAATAATGATCGAGCAGGATCGCGTCGGCGCCGGAGTTGGTTTTCGGCACGACGATCCCGTCGGGAGCGCCCACGACGATCGCGGCAAGATCGGGCAGCGCGTCGGGGGTTGACATCGGATTGATACGCACCCATCGCTGCTGCGAGGCCGCTTTCGCGCGCGACGATTTCAGATACTCGGCGACCATGCCGCGCGCGAGCGGCAGCCGCTCCTTCGCGACCGCATCTTCGAGATCAAGGATCAGCGCATCCGCCGAACCGCCCGCGACCTTGGCCAGTTTTTTTTCGCTGTCTCCCGGCACGAAAAGCATCGAGCGCAGGTTCATCACTTCGGCCTCTTGCGCATCAGCGCCGAGCGTTTGCATCGCGCGACTTCCTCGCCGCGCTGGTTGATACACCTATGCTCGAACAGCACGATCCCCGCATCACCCCGCGATTTGCTCTCACGCTTTTCGAGCACGATGCTCTCCGAGCGCAGCGTGTCGCCGTAAAACACCGGCTTCGGAAATACCACGTCGGTCATCCCGAGATTGGCCACCGTCGTGCCCAGCGTGGTGTCTCCCACCGATACGCCGATCATCAGGCCCAGCGTGAAAATGCTGTTGACGAGCGGGCGCCCGAACTCGGTCGTCTTGGCAAACTCGGCATCGAGATGCAGCGGCTGTGGATTATGCGTCAGCGCAGTGAACAGCACGTTATCCATCTCGGTTATCGTTCGCGTGATCGCATGCGCGAAGCGTTGTCCAATTTCGAACTCTTCGAAATAAAGCCCGGCCACGGCAAGACCTCCTTGCGAATACACCGCAGGCTTAGCGCCGATTCGATGCGCGCGGCAAGCCCGCAAACCGCTGCGCGCGTCTAACACCCTTTGCTCGTTTTGATCTAAGGTCGGCTTACCCCTTCGAGCGGATCAGGAGAAGATCTATGCACACTGGCTATGGACTGCTCTTTCAGAATCCCGGCAATCAATTTCGCGATCACGATGCGTGGCGTCACGAAGTGCGGCTCGCCGAAATGGCCGAGCCGATGGGCTTCGAATCGATCTGGTGCGTCGAGCATCACTTCGACGACTACACGATGTGTCCCGATGTGCTGCAGTTCCTCACCTACATGGCGGGCAAGACCAGGACCGCGCGGCTCGGCTCCGCGGTCGTGGTGTTGCCGTGGCACGATCCGATTCGCGTCGCCGAGCAGGTCTCGGTGCTCGACAATCTTTCCGAAGGCCGCATGATCCTGGGCCTCGGTCGCGGTCTCGCGCGAATCGAGTACGACGGCTTTCGCGTCGATCAAAATGAAGCGCGCGGCCTCTTCGTCGAATACGCCGAGCTGCTCATCGACGCGCTCGAAAAGGGCTACATGGAAGGCGGCCGCTTCACCAAGCAGCCACGCCGCGAGATCCGCCCCTACCCGTTCAAGTCGTTCAAGGGCCGCACGTATGCTGCCGCAGTCTCGCCCGAGTCGATGCCGATCATGGCGAAGCTCGGCATCGGCCTGATGGTCATCCCGCAAAAGCCCTGGGATGCCGTCAAGGAAGACTTCCGCGTCTATCACGCCGCCTGGAAAGAGCATCACGGCTCGACGCCCGCGCCGAAGCCGATCAGCGGTGGCTTTGTCTTCGTCGATGAGAACAAGGATCGCGCCGAGGAGCAGGCGCATAAATGGCTATCTGCTAACTACGTGTCGGTCATCAAACACTATGAGATGACTTCGGAGAAATTCGGCACGCATCGCGGCTACGAGTCGTATGCGGCTATCAACAAGTTCATCGGCAAGCACGGAATCGAGGGCGCCGCCGCCGGCTTCGTCAACCTGATGCCGTGGGGCACGCCCGACATGGTGCTCGAAAAGCTCGCGATGATCCGCGACACGATCGATGCGAACGCGTTTCTCCTGAACTTCAGCTACGGCGGCATGCCCTACGATGAAGCCGAGCGCAACACGAAATGCTTCGTGAAGCACGTGCTGCCCGAAGTTAAGAAGTGGCAGACCGAGCCGCTGTGCGAGTGTGCCGAGTTGCCGCTGCCTGCGGCGGCGCGCTGATCGGCAGGCGGCGCATGAAGCGAAATTATTGGGAGATCGTCCAGGCGATGCCCGCCGCGGAGCTGACCAGGCTCATGCGGCGCTTCGAGGATTTGGGGCTCTACGGCGTCTGGGTTCCGCAGCTTCACGCGCCGCCGTTCCCGACCATGGCGGCGATCGCGATGGCGACGACGCGGATGCAAATCGGCTCGGGAATCGCCTTCGCCTTCACCCGCAGTCCGCTCGAGACCGCGCTCAACGCGTTAGATATCGATCGCCTGAGTGGCGGGCGCACCGTGCTCGGCCTCGGCACCAGCGTGCGCACATTCAACGAGCGCGCTCACGGCGCGACCTACGGCAAGCCGGTCGCGCACCTGCGCGAGGTCGTCGAGGCGGTGCGCGCGATCATCGAGCGCGGCGCGACTGGCCAACTCGGCGAGCTGAGCGGTGAGTATCACAAGCTCGATCTGCGCGGCCTGACCACTCGCAAACCGGTGCGCGCCTCGATTCCGATTTGGGTTCCCGCGCTTTTCAAGAACACGATCGTGATGGGCGCGAAGACGGCCGACGGCGTGATGGGACATCCGATCTGGTCGCTCAAGGCGATCACCGAGAGCTCGAAAATTGTCGATGAGACGCTGGCGGCAGCGGGACGGCCGCGCGCACAGTTTCACGTGAACATCTGGAACTACGCGGCGGTCTCCAACGATCGCAAGCAGGCGATCGACGACATGCGCGGCACCGTCGCGAACTATTCGAGTATTCCGCAGTACGAGAAATTCTACGAGGCGCATGGCTTCGGCGACGCGGCGCGCGCCGTGATCGCGGCGGCCTCGCGCGGCGATACCGCCGCGATGCTCAAGGCGGTCCCCGACGAGATGGTCACGACGTTCGCGATCGCGGGCACGCCGGATGAGGCGGGCGAGCGCGTCGAAAAAATCTGGCCGCATGCCGATTCGATGACGATCTCGCCGCCACAGTATTTCGTCCCGCCCGATCGCCTGAACGGCTATCGCGACGCGATCATCAACACGTTCTACAAGGCTTGAGTTTGGGGCGACTGCGATGCTGAGGTCAGTGAAGTTCGGTTACATGCTCGATTTCCGCAACCCGCCCGAGCTCTCGAAGATCGGCGACGCGGAATTCTACGCCGCGATGATGGCGCAGGTCGACTACGCCGATCAGAACGGCCTCGATTCAGTCTGGCTGACCGAGCATCACTTCACCGACGACGGTTATCTTGCCGCCGTGACGCCCGCGCTCGCTGCGATCGCGGCTCGCACAAAGCGCGTGACGATCGGCACCTACGTGCTGCTCGTGCCGTTCTACCATCCGCTGCGCCTCGCCGAAGACTCCGCTTTGATCGATGTGATCTCGAACGGCCGCTTGCGGCTGGGACTCGGCCTTGCGTATCGCGACGAGGAGTTCAACGGCTTTCAGATCTCGCGCAAGGAGCGCCTCGGCCGCACACTCGAGACGATCGAAATCCTAAAGCGCGCGTGGACCGGCGAGCGCTTCAGCTTCGCGGGCAAGTATTTCAAGTTCGACGATGTGCGAATCCTGCCGAAGCCCGTAAGCCTGCCGCATCCGGAACTGCTGTGGGGCGGGATGGCTCCTGAAGCCATCAGGCGCGGAGCGAAGCTCGGACTCTCGTTCGCGTGCAACCTTGGCAAGCGCGAGGTCGCGATGTATCGCGACGCGCTGGTCGCCAACGGCCGCAATCCCGACGACTTCAACGTCGTCAGCAATCGCATCGTCTATATCGCCGACAGCGCGGAGCAGGCCTGGAAGGACATCGAGCCTGCCGCGATGTACCAGTCGCGCCTCTACGCCAAGTGGCTCTCCGCCGTCGGCACCGCCGCCCCGAATCCTCCCGACGCCACGATCCTGCGCCGCAACAGCGTGATCGGCACGCCGGCGGAAGTCGCGGACCGCCTCGCCGAGGCGATCGAATCAACGCCGATGACCGAGCTCTGCGTTGCGATGCAGTTGCCAGGACTCGAGCCGCGCAAAGCAATGCGCTCGCTCGAGCGCTTCGCCACCGAAGTCCTGCCCAAGCTGCGCAAGTAACTGCTCATCCAGTTCCCGCCGCAATTACACCAGCGCGATGCGTATGCAATCGCCGATAGTCTATTGTATATCGATAGCATACAATAAGGCGGCCAAGGGGCGACCGAATTGAAAGATAAAGATGGTAGAACCACGACCAGGGCAGTGACCAGCGACCCTTGATCTGGCGCAGCGAACGCCACTCGCGCGCTGCGGGGCCGGGGTGGCGAAATGGCATACGCAGAGGACTTAAAATTCTCAGGGGGGCAACCTCCGTGCTGGTTCGCGTCCCGCCCCCGGCACCGCGATCTTCTGACGGACAGCCTAGACCTTGAACGCGAGTAGTTGACCTTTTGAGGATCCAACTAGCGTGTAACCGGCATCGAAAAACAGACGTAGCAGGCGGGTAGCTGAGGACCGGCCCGTTGTTGATACCTTTGGCCGGTTTTGATGCTTATCGGAGCGCTTGCCTACATACATACGTTCATGTATGTATTTGCCCCACGACTGATCGCGCAGCTCCGCAACGACCTCTGATGGGCTGGCACACCCGCTTGTGGAATCGGACTCAAGCACATGGAGCCCAACGATGCAGGTGAACGAACTGTGAGCAGCGCGGGAGGACGCACGGCAGGCTGTCCTCGGCGCACGCAGGCGGATCGCAGCGCCGCGACCCGTGCCGCGCTGGCTGACGCGGCGATCGACTTGCTGATAGAGCACGGGTGGGCGGCGGTCTCAGCTGTGGAGGTGTGCAAGCGGGTTAAGGTCACACGGGGTGCCTTTCACCACCATTACCCGAACCTGCCGAGTCTTCTTGCAGATGCCCTCCGGCGCCTCTACGCCGAGATGCGCAGAAAGGACGGTCCCCCGGTTTCAGACCTGACCACGATGATCGATGCCACTTGGTCTGCTATCGGCAACGCCCGCTTCAAGGCAGTCCTCGAAGCTTGGCTGGCCATGGCCAATGACCCGAGCCTGCGCGCCGAGATCGGACCCGTAGTCGGTGAGTTCTCCGCGCTGGTAAGGCCGGATTCGATCCTCACCGCCGACGAGCACCGCGCATTCTACCTGATGGCACGAGAGACGATGTTCGGCTTGGCGCTCGGACGGGCGACCAATCGCGGCAGGCCGGTCGCGCACGAAAAGGCCGTGCTGGCCCGCCTCCGTGCCGACGCATTGCTTATTCAGCGGGCGATCAAACTGAGGCAACATTGAAGCCGGACTCTCCCATCGCTCTGTGCTGGAAGGAGGGAAGATGAGCCTTCCCGAAGGCGCTCCCCGATTGAAACCCGAAGTGCGCGGCTGGCTCCGACACCTTTGGCGCAAGGCGATGACGCCCGACGATTGGTCGCGCACTGGCAAACCGAGCCCATGGTGGGACGACAGAAGCCTGGCGCCAATGTTGTCGTTCGCGCGCTTCGATCTGTCGGAGTCGTCGTACGGCCTGCTGCTCCTGGCGCGCAAGACGCCGGCTTGGCGCGAGGTTTACACCAAGATTCTCGACGAATTGATCCGCCGGCACACCACTTTCTGGGCTGCCGTCGATTGGCTCACCAAGATCGGCCCCGATCCGGACCGCACGAGCTATCCGAAAGCATATCGGGCACTCATCCCGAAGGACCTCTGGGGCAAGTACGACGTGCCCGGCTGGACCGCCAACGGCATCGAGCCGTGGGGACTGCAGCCGGATCCGATCGGCTCAACGGGCAATCTGTTCTTCCGCGGCTTCTTCACGCTGATGCTGGCGATCCATCGCGCAGTGTCCGGCGAATCTACGTGGGACAAACCTTTCGAGGTCACTGGTCTCGACGACCGGACCTTTGCCTGGACTCATCGCGGGATCGCCGAGTACCTGAGCAATCAGTGGGCGGGAGTTCCCCACGGCCCGCATTGCGAAAACACCAAGAGCTGGCCGTTCTGCCTGTCGGCGGCTGGACTCGGCTTGCAACTGACCGATCTGACGGTCGGGACTAAAACGCATTGGGTCTACGATCGCTGGGTCGAAGAGGCGTTCAAGAAGAAGTACATGGGCTTCGACCAGCGCGGCCGACTCAAGTGGGTGGCGTTTTACTACGATCCTCTCCTCGACCGTATCCACGGCAATAGCCGGGTGTCAGGTCTCTTTCCTTCAATTTATGTAGTTCCGCAGAACCGGGAACTCGGAGAGCAGCTCTACCGCGCTGCCGTCGCGTCGATCGGATGGGACAAGCGATGGATGCCCGTTTTGTACAGGGGACCTGACCCGCGCGGGCTCACGATTGGCTTCCTGATGGCGCGCGAGTTTGGCGATCACACTACCGCGCGCCGGCTCGGCCGCAAGCTCGAAAGCATGGAGAACGGGCGTTTGTTCGACTCCGACGATGGCGCTGAAGCGGACGAGTACGGCTACTTCTTCAAGTACGGCGAACGCTATCCCCGCGGCCAGGAGAGCGCGCTCTATATGCTGAAGCATCTGCTTGACGGCGAGGGCGAATGGGGACGCGCGTTCAGCGAGGTGGACAGCGAGAAGTTCTCCGCGCCGACCGTAGCGAATGCTGAGTACCCGAAGTTGGGATTCTCCGTCGCCTGGAATGACACCGCTCGCGGGTTGCTTCAACTCGAGAGTTTTGCGGCGACGTCGAGCGCGCGCGGCGACGCAACCCGCTTTTGCGTTCGCAACCTTCCGGACGCTCGCAGCGTCCAGGTTCGCCGCGACGATGAAATCTACAAATCCTGGCGCGCGACCGATTCCAGCTCGATCGAGATCGAGACAGAGGTCGGCGACCATCGCTACGAGATCCTGACGGGCTATCGCGGAGCGCAGCCGGCCAAGGCCCCGAAAGCCGGATCGAGCGAGGCGAGTCCTGCCTCGAATGGCGGCGCGGTCGTCAGACCCCGAACCACCGTGACGGACATCGTGACCGCCGTCTCGACCGTCTCCGGCACGTGTCCCTGCTGTGCAGCCGCCGGATGAGTGTTCGAGGAGGGACCAAAGTGAATCGCAACGCCATATGGTGCGATCTCGCCGACCGCCTGATTGCGGCACTGAAACCGATAGGCGCCCCGATAGGAATCGCTTTCGTGCCGCAAGGCGCTGCAAGCGACGCACCGCAGTTCGACGCAAAGTATCCTGCCCCGAACGAGTCCGGTCGCACAGGTGCGGTGCCGGCAGGATGCGTCTTCTGGATGAAAGCAGTCGACCGGATGTTTTCGACCATCGCTGCTGACCACGCCAACTGCAGCGTCGGTTCCTACACGCATGGGTTCATCACCCTAGACGAAGCCGCCCCGCGCGACGACGTTGTGGCCGCGCTCGAATCGGGTTGGGTAAACGAAGCCGCTATGTCCTCGCTGCCGCATGTGCTCGACCGGCCGGCGCAGGTTGTCTACGGACCGCTCGGCAAGTTCGAGACGGATCCAGACGTCGTACTCCTGCGCGTCAACGCGCTTGCGCTGATGACGCTTAAGGATGCGTTCCCAAAGCTTCGCATCGAGGGGAAGCCACAGTGCCACATCATTGCCATCGCTCGGGAGAACCGAGAGATCGCAGCGAGTGTCGGCTGCGCGTTGAGCCGCGCGCGCACAGGGATGCGTTCTGAGGAGTTGACCTGCGCGCTGCCCGGGTCGCGGCTCGCCGAAATCATCCCCGCCATAGAAGCAGCCGCGGACCTTGACCGCTCGATGGCTAGCTACGCGGGCACCGACACGCAGCGCTTCAGCGCAAAGTCGTGAAAGGCACCGAGACGCTAGGTGGCTAGTCTTTCCGGACCGCGACGCACTCGATTTCAATATCAAACGGGCCCGTCCATACCGGCACACAGAAGAAAATGCGGGCTGGCGGATTCTTGGGAAAGTAGCGCTTGTAAATTTCGTTGAATTCCTTGAAGCGCTCCGCGCTCACACAGATTACGTTGACCTTCAGGACGTGCTCGAGGTCGGATCCCGCCGCCTCAAGTGCCGTCTTCAACTCTTCCAGGCAGCGTTCGGCCTGCTGTTCAAAAGGCGCATGGAGGAGAAGTTCTCCGGTCTTGGGATCAAAAGGTGGCAGACCCGAGACGAAGATCATGTCGCCGGCGCGAGTGCAGACCGAGACCGGCACACCCCATTTCTCGAAATTGCTGTCATACGGTTCGACGCGGATAATGCTCGTCAGCGGAGATGCGGTTCGACACTGCAGCTTTGGAACAGGTTGGAATAAGGCGCTGGGCAGGACCGCGTTGGTCTATTTCGTATAGCGGTCATCATAGTTGATAGGCCGGCCATCGAGGAGAAATCATCAACCGCCGGCCGAATTCTTGATCGGTTCAAGGCTCACTTCGGGCAGGACAACGTCTTCATGGTGGGATGAGCGATGACCGCGTCGCGTATCGCGGTGTACGGCAATCCCCCAAGCATCGCCATCTGCACGGCTGCCATAACGTCCCCAGCGCCGGTGCCAAACATTGTGAATCCGAGGATGCGGTCGCTTTCCGCTTCGATCAACACCTTCATAAATCCGCGCGTTTCAGAAATCGTCATCGCGCGAAGGACGGCAGCCACGGGCAACTTGGCAACGCGATAAGCGATGCCGCGCCGTTTGGCCTCCGTTTCGTTGAGCCCGATACGGGCCAATTCCGGGTCGGTGAACATGCAGAACGGAACCTGTCGGCCGGTCGTCACACGATTGCCGCCGGCGATGTTGTCACTCACAACCCTGAAATCATCGGTTGAGATATGCGTGAACTGTGGGCTTCCAGCGCAATCTCCAATGGCCCAAAACACCCTCGGCGGTCGTCTGCAACCGCTCGTTCACCTTCACGTAGCCGCGGTCTGTAGTCTCCACGCCCGCCTTTTCGAGTCCGATGCCGCTCGTATTGGGCGTACGTCCTGCGGCTACCAGCAGGTGGGTGCCTTTCAGAGAAAGGTCGGCTCCGTTGCGCGAGCCGAGGAGTCTGATCCAATCGCCGGAGTTGCCCTCGACGCGGGATATTTTTGCATTCGTGACGACGGTGATGCCTTCATCCCGGCACAATTCTTCCACTGCCTGCGAGGCATCTTCGTCTTCGTTGTGCGCGAGGCGGCCATTGCGGTCGATCAGCGTGACCTCGGCACCGAAACGGCGGAAGGCCTGGGCAAGTTCGAGTCCGACATAACCAGCGCCCAGAACCAAGAGGTGTTTCGGGATGTGATCAAGTTCAAGTGCCTCGATGTGGCTCAGCGGCTTCGCCTCGGCCAATCCCGGAATTGGCTCAATCGTGGCGCGCGAGCCGGTATTGATGGCTACAATTTTACCCCGGAACGTGCGTGTCCCGCCGTCGTTCAAGGCAACTTCGATGGTTTTCGGGCCGATGAAGCATCCTGTGCCCATCACCAGTTCCGCGCCACTCTTGGTTAAGTAGTGGTCGCGAAAAACGTCGACAACGTGCGTCACCATCTTGCGCTTGCGCTCACGCACGGCTGCCATGTTGATGCGAACATTCTCTTTGCTGATGCCGAATTCGTTGCTGCGATAAAAGAACGAGGCAACCTTGGCGCTGTGGATGATGTTCTTGCTGGGCAGGCACGCGATGTTCGGGCACGAACCGGTCAACGTATTTGCGCTCGATCGCAATCACGCGTTGTCCCTTTTGTGCGAATGTCCCGGCAAGAATTTTGCCGCCAGTGCCGCTGCCCAGCACGAAGAGATCGCATTCTTCCATGGCTTTCTTCCCTTTGTGAGTTTTTCGCCTCTTCCGCAGATTTGACGATTCCGCGCGTTGGGGAGTGGGCGGGCGCGGCGCGGGCCGGCAACGAGCTAGGCGACGCGGGGGGGCTGGGTGTTGGTAAGCACCGGGCCCGCGGGCGCGTGCCGGCGACCTCAGAGCTTGAGCAAAATACAGGTCGGGACCTCAGTCGATGTTCCTCGTCGCGCAGCTTGTAGGCAAGGCGCTGAATGACGCGAAGCTAGTTGTTGAGTCCTTCGACGAAGCCCAAGGAGACCTTGCTCTCGGGGCGACAGTAAGCGGCAGCCAACTTTCGCTCCCCGCGCTCGGCAATTAGTGGAATTTCAATTTGAAGATTGTGCCGGCGACTGCACCGGCGCCGCGAGCATCTCGCAGGTCTTTTTTTCTATGAGCTCCGCCGCTAGCGCGTGACCTTCGCGATTCCAGTGGCCGCTGCCGAATGCCGTGTTGGCGAAGCCGTGAAGATAGACGTGATGCTCGTCGGCATATTTCTGGAACGGCTGGGCAAGGCTCAGCACTTGGAACCCGTGATCGCGAGCGAATGACGCGAGCTGCTCTTCGAAATAGAATTCGTCGGTAATGCCGAGTTGACGCATCCGGGCCGCGCGCACCGCCGGATCAGGATTCACCTGCATCGGGTTCTCGATGATCACCATCAGGAAGCGAGCATCATGCGCGCGTACTTCCTGGTTCATCGTGTCGAGCGCGTAGTAAGTCGCGTCGAGCGCATCTTTCAGTTGAGGTGATGTCGCGGGTTTGTCGAGCGGCGGCCCGGCCGGCTGCGACGCCGTGTCATCACTATTGCGATCGCCAAGTTGATGGAGCCCGCGTATCGCCTGCTCCATCAGTTGCACAACGCGCAGATGGTCGCGCAGGAAAGTTCCGAACGAATGCACCCGCGCGACAGCCTTCCTGTAGTGGCGCAGCTCGTGAAACGAGTAGTCGAGCGTCCAGGCGCCGTTCTTTTTCACGAAAAACGGCCGCTGAAGATTGGCTCCCAGCGGAGCGGAATTGTCGAAGACATCGTTGCCGACGAAGAACGCCAGCATCACCATGTCCGGCGAGTATTGCCAAACCCGCTCGCGCATCTGGAGCAGCTCCTGCGTCGTGCCGTATCCGGCGACGCCGAAGTTCAGCACCTCGACGCGCGATGCGTGAAGCGCATCGCAATGACTCAGTCCGTTCTGGATCAGCGAGCAGAAGTTCTGCTCGATCGGAACCTGCTTGGCCTCGGTGAAAGAATCGCCCAGCACCGCGATTCGAAACGTGCCCGGAGGTTTGCTCGTCGCAACGTCTTCATCGTGACGCCCGGCGGCGTTGACCTGGAAATACGCGCTCCCTTCGTCCTTGAACCATCCATGCGAATTCGGCCGCAGTACCCATCCGAGCTGGGCGTCTGGCAGGTAGAAGGTTGGATCGGAATAGCCGACGGCGCGGAGCGCAAGCTCGGCAATCGCCGCCGCAAAGAGAATCCCGACAAGAATCGTTATCAGGGCGTAAGTGACGGACCGGGCTCGGGGCATGCGCTATCCTTGGCGCTACCTTTTATACGCCGCCGATTTGGGGCGCGCGACCTAACTGGCGCGCGCACGATCCTTCTAATACCATCGTGGCGGCGGCCCCAGCGCCGCGCTTCATCGATTCGTGACTACTCGAAGGATTCTGGGCATATCGGCCTATTATCACGACAGCGCCGCAGCTCTTGTCGTTGATGGCGAAATCGCCGCGGCGGCGCAGGAAGAGCGCTTCACGCGCAAGAAATTCGACGCCCGCTTTCCGCATCTGGCGGCCGCCTACTGCCTCAAGACTGCGAACATCGGCGTCAAAGATCTCACCGACGTCGTTTTTTACGATAAGCCGCTGCTCAAGTTCGATCGCCTGCTCGAAACCTACCTCGGCTACGCTCCCAAGGGTCTGCGATCGTTCGCCACCGCGATGCCGGTGTGGCTCAAGGAAAAGCTCTATCTTAAATCGCTCCTGCGCAAGGAGCTCGCCGCGCTCGGCCAGTGCAGCAAATCGGCGCTGCCGCCGCTTCGCTTCACCGAGCATCACCAGGCGCACGCCGCGTCGGCATTTTTTCCAAGCCCGTTCGAGCGCGCCGCGGTAGTTTGCCTCGACGGCGTCGGCGAATGGGCGACAACTACAGTATGGCTCGGCGAGGGCAATCGCCTCACTCCGCAATGGGAGGTCGATTTTCCGCATTCGCTCGGCCTGCTCTACTCGGCGTTTACCTACTACACCGGCTTCAAGGTGAACTCGGGCGAGTACAAGGTGATGGGACTCGCGCCGTATGGCGAGCCCAAGTACGTCGATGTCATGCTGCGCGAGCTCATCGATCTCAAGCCCGACGGCACCTTTCGCCTCAACATGCGCTACTTCGATTACGCGACCGGCCTCACGATGACTAACAGTCACTTCGACGAGCTGTTCGGCGGTCCGCCGCGCAAGCCTGAGAGTCCGCTCGGCCAGCGCGAGATGGATCTCGCGGCGTCGATTCAGAAAGTGACCGAGGAGGCGGTGCTGCGGCTCACTCGCACTGTGCATCGCGAGCTGGGCACCGATTATCTCTGCATGGCGGGCGGCGTCGCGCTCAATTGCGTCGCCAACGGCCGCATCCTGCGCGAAGGGCCGTATCGCGACCTCTGGATTCAGCCCGCGGCGGGAGATGCGGGCGGTGCACTCGGCGCCGCGCTCGCGGGATGGTACCAGTATCTCGAGCAGCCGCGCTCGGTTCGCGAAGACGATGCGATGCATGGGTCGTATCTCGGTCCTGCGTATAATGACGACGAGATCCGCGCTTCGCTCGACGCGCTCGGCGCGGTTTACGAGCGCCTCGACGATGCGGACCTCGTTCCGCGCGTGGCCGATCTGCTGGCCGCCGAGAGTGTCGTCGGATGGTCGCAGGGGCGCATGGAATTTGGTCCGCGCGCGCTCGGCGCACGCTCGATTCTCGGCGATCCGCGCAGCACCAGGATGCAGTCCGTCATGAATCTCAAGATCAAGTATCGCGAATCGTTCCGCCCGTTCGCGCCGGTGGTGCTTGCCGAAGAAGTATCCAACTATTTCGATCTCGATCGCCCGAGCCCTTACATGATGCTGGTGGCTCCCGTGAAAGAGAGGCTCAGGATTCCGATGACGCCCGAGCAGGAGCAGCTCTTCGGCATCGAGCGGCTCAACGTTCCGCGCTCGACGATTCCCGCGGTGACGCATCTCGACTACTCCGCCCGCGTGCAGACCGTGCATCGCGAGACTAATCCGCGCTTCCATGAATTACTGACGCGCTTCCGCGACAGGACCGGATGCGCCGTGCTGGTGAACACGTCGTTCAACGTGCGCGGAGAGCCGATCGTATGTGCGCCGGAAGATTCCTATCGATGCTTCATGCGCACCGAGATGGATTATCTCGTCATCGAAAATTTCCTGCTCGACAAGCGCAAGCAGCCGCATCGCGAGCAGGACCCCGGATGGCAGAAGGACTTCCCGCTTGATTGACGAGCAGAAGACCGCGACCGACTCCGAGCTGCGATCGTTCGGCCTCCTGACCGGCGCGCTCTTCGTCGCGATTTTCGGATTGGCCTTCCCCGCCCTGCGGCATCATCGATTTCCGGCGTGGCCGTGGGTGATCGCGATCGCGCTCGCGATTCCTGCACTCGTCTATCCGCGCTCGCTCTACTACGTGCACTGGATCTGGACCCGCATCGGCATCGTGCTCGGCTGGATCAACAGCCGCATCATCTTGACGCTTCTTTTCTTTGTCGTGATTCTGCCGATGGGGCTGCTGATGCGAGCGTTCGGCCGCGATCCGATCAGCCGCAAATTCGAGCCTGACGCGGAAACTTATCGCGTGCCAAGCCGCAAGCGGGCTCGCGAGACCATGGAGATGCCGTTCTGATGTTGGATCTGCTGCGCGATCTTTGGCGCTTCATGAAGGCAGAGAAGAAGTTCTGGCTGGCTCCCGCGATCGCGGTCCTGCTGATCGTGGGTGTGCTGGTAATTCTCGCCCAGTTCTCAGCCGTCGCCCCATTCATCTACACTCTCTTCTGAACGGCCAGTGCACGAAGGGAGACGTATCATGAGTAAACCCGAATCGGTTGGACTCTCGGCGGCGCGGCTCGACACGCTGAATCAGTTCATCAAGGCGCGTTACATCGATAGCGGCAAGATCCCCGGCGCGCTGATCCTCATTGCGCGGCGCGGCGAGATCGCGCATCTCGCCACGATCGGCGCAGCCGACGTCGAGCGCAAGAAGCCGCTTCGCGAGGACACCGTCTTTCGCGTTTACTCGATGAGCAAGCCGATCACGAGCGTCGCCTTCATGATGCTCGTTGAGCAGGGCCTCGTCGCGCTCGACGATCCCGTTCATCGCTTCATTCCGGAATGGAAGAATCTCGGCGTTTATGCCGGCGGCTTCATGGAGACTTTCCGCACGAGCCGCCCCGAGCGCCCAATGCAGATCATCGATCTGCTGCGCCATACCTCCGGCCTCACCTACGGATTTCAGCAGGTGTCCAACGTCGATGCGGCCTATCGCAAGCTTCACGTCGGCGAGCGCCCGAGCGAGGCGACGCTCGACGATATGATCCGCCAGCTTTCAGACTTGCCGCTCGAATTTTCGCCCGGTACCGCGTGGAACTACTCGCTCTCGACCGACGTGCTCGGATATCTGGTCGGCAAAATTTCAGGCGACAGCTTCGACGACTTCGTGCGCCAGCGGATCTTCAAACCGCTCAAGATGGTCGACAGCGGTTTCCACGTCCGAGGCGGGAGCGAGTCGCGCCTCGCGGCCTGCTACACCGCGACGGCTTCGGGAGGCATGATGCTCACCGACGATGCGGCCGCGAGCGCGTACCTCAAGCCGCCACGCCTTTTCTCGGGCGGCGGCGGGATGGTCTCGACGGCGGCTGACTACCTGCGCTTCTGCCTGATGCTGCGCAACGGCGGCACGCTCGATGGCGCGCAGATCCTTTCTCCCAAGACGATCCAGTTGATGACGCGAAATCATCTCCCCGACGGCAAGGATCTGCCCGCGCTCTCTCGCTCGCTCTTCAGCGAGGTAACTTACAACGGCGTGGGCTTCGGCCTCGGCTTCGCAATCACGCTCGACACGGTCAAAACGATGCTGCCGGGAACTGCAGGCGACTACTTCTGGGGCGGCGCCGCATCGACGTATTTTTGGATCGATCCGGCCGAAGATCTGATCACGATATTCATGACGCAATTGCTGCCGTCGGCCGCCTACCCAATCCGCCGCGAACTCCGCACCCTCGTGTACTCGGCATTCACGGAATCGGAACAGCATCGGAAGAAATAACCACAAAGGCACCCAGACACAAAGTCAGAGGCTTTTCTAATCAAACCTTTCCGACTTAGTGTCTTCGTGCCTTCGTGGTAATAGTTCTTTTCCTATTTCTCCCAGCCCGGAGGCTTCTCAGCCCAGCCTTTTTCGTATGGCGCCGACATCCTGCCGATTGCGCGTAGATGCTGGAACTTCCACTCGCCGTTGAGCTTCACGTAATCCTCTTCGTAGCGCGCCGCTAACCACACCGCGCGGTTACCTTTGCGGAACGTGAACGGGCCCATGAAGTACCATGCGCCCTTGGCGCGATCGCCGCTCACTTCGATGATCGGATTCATCACGTTGTGCTGCGAAAAGCTGATGCGCTCCTGGAAGCCCTTGAACAACGCGCGGATCGCGTCATGGCCCTTGTGCGCGCCGATGCCGTCGCCCTCCCAGATGCCGTCGGGCGCGAACAGCTTCGTGATCTCGCTGGTGTTGTGATCGTCGTCGCACACCGCACAGTAGCGGGCCTTCAGTTTTTTGATCGCCTCGATATCCTCGAGCATCGTGATGCGCTCTTCGAGTGTCATCGTCGCTACCTCCGAGTATTTGCGGTTAGCAGGGCCTCACCTTGAGAAATGCCGGATGGCGAAAGGATTCGCCGGGCCTCAATTTCAGCGTGATATCGCCAAACCGCATCTCGGCGCCGTCGCCGGTCTGGCCGAGATTGCCGGGGCGCGGCACGAACACGGCATCGTCGCCAAAGAAGCGCAGCGACAGCGTTCGGCGGCGGCGTCCCTCGTGCGTCGGCGCGCCGCCATGCAGCATCCCGGGATGGAAGAGCAGAACGTCCCCCGGATTCACCGCCCATGACAGGATGTCAAACTTGTCGCGATCCGCCTCGATATTGGGCAGCCGCGGCAGCGTACCGTAGATCGGCGCCGTGTCGTCGCCGGGCTCGAAGCGCGAGCCGTCGTAGAGGGTACCGCGATGAGACCCGCGCACGAACTCGAGCGAATCCTCCTTTACGATCGGCTCGAACGAAATCCACATCACGGCGAGCTGCTCGCCTTCGATCGGCAGGTAAGAGGCGTCCTGGTGCCACGGGGTGCGGCGGCTCTCGCCGCCTTCTTTAAGAAATACCTGTTCGTAGAAAAACCATACATTTGGCGATCCCCAGAGCTGAGCCACGACGTCGGCAGCACTCGACTCCGCCAGCATCCGGCGATAGCCGGTCAGCACCTGGCCGTTGAGCAGGTCCTGGTAGAAACGGTCGGGCGCCTCTTTGGTGCCCTGGAACTGCGACGAATGCGGACTTGGATTAGCGAGACTCCAGTTGTACGCCTCTTCAGCCATCGCCAGCGAAGCCCGGTCGAGCGCCTGCTCAATACGGACGGCGCCGTCGATTTTGAATCGTTCACGCAGCTCAACCATCTGCGAATTATCCATCAGTCACTCCAGGAAAATGCAGTCTCTTACTCAATTCGTCTCGCACACAATTATCGCGCGGTCAAATTCGAGAAATAACCGCGCCAAAGCGGAATAACAGTGAAACTCAGTCGGTCATTTTTACATGATGTAGGCTCGGTCTACCGACCGGCCTTACTTATTGGGCAAATCTTCTGGCACGACCCCTGCTGAATATGCCCGCCGATGGAGGTTCGATTGTCATGAACAAAATCAAGCGTTTGGTCGCTATTTCAGCAATTACCCTGGCCGCCACCGCACTTACGATGGGATGCGCGAGCAAGGAAGTTAGTAATACGAAGGAAACGGCTTACGTGCCGACCGCGCCTGCCGAGCAGGTAGTGGTGAACCCGCCACCCAAGGTCATCGTCAATCCGCCGCCGCAGGTCGTGGTGAGCCCGCCACCGCCGGCGGAGACGACCAGCAGCTCGACCTCGGTCGAGAAGCGCAGCGATTCTTCGAGCAGCGAATATTCGCCTACCAGCCAGAGCTCGGAATCGACTTCGAGTTACCACAGCGAGTCCACCACGGTCAGCCCACAATAACGGCGGCTCAGTCGAAAACCTCTCCTCCTGACGACTGAGTGTTCGCGGGGCGAAGAGAAGAGCACCGCTCTTCGCCCCGCAACGCCACAATCGAGACCACACTCCGAGTGGAGTCACGCGAGCCATGGCAAGATACGAAACCCTGGGCAGAAGCACAGCTATCACAGTAGCCGCGCTCGTCGCTGCGATCGGCGCCTACCTCGCGATACCGGCGGGACCAATCGAGGCGCAGCAGCAGATGCCTCCCGCGGCACAGGATTCGCCCGTCGTGAGCAGCTATCAGTCACATTCGTCAGAAGCGGAACACGCGCATTCGAACACGGTTCATCAATATGGCTCCGACGCGACGGAGGCCAACGACGCGATGCTGATCACGGCGGTAAAGGTCGCACTTAAGGATGACGGCGTGACGAACGGGCACGCCGTGGTAGTGGACTGCGACCACAGCGTCGTGACGATTACCGGCGCGGTTGGATCCGCGGCCGATGCACACCACGCGGCCCAGGTCGCGTCGTCGGTCGATGGTGTCGCGCGCGTCAACAACAAGTTGACCTGGTAAGAACTATTCTCCGGTAAAAACCGGCGCGCGCTTCTCGCCGAAGGCGGCGATCGCCTCGCGCGCATCGCGCGTCCGCGCCATCGCGCCGATCGAGCGCAGCTCCTTGTCGACCTGGCTCTCGAGGCTTTCAGTCCATCCCGAATGCAGAAGCTCTTTGGCAGCGCCGTAAGCGCGCGTGGGTCCCTGCGCGAGCGTGGCCGCGAACGTGTGCGCCTCGTTCTGAAGATCGGCGTCAGCGACGACGCGGTTGGCGATTCCCCACTCGAGGGCTTCGCGCGATGACAGACTGCGATTGGTAAAAACCAGTTCCATCGCGCGCCCGATCCCAATTCGGCGCGGCAGGAAGTAAGTCGTGCCGCCGTCGGGCGAGAGTCCGATCTTCGAATAGGCCATCACGAACTTTGCCGACTCGCCCGCGATCACGATGTCGCAGGCGCATGCGAGTCCCATCCCGGCGCCTGCGGCGGCGCCGTTGACCGCCGCGATAACCGGAAACTCCGCGCGTGCGAGGCGCGACAGCACGGCATGGAAAACCGAGACGCGGCTTTTGAGGCCGTCGTTGGGCGTGTAGAAGCCCTTGAGATCGGCGCCCGCGCAGAAGAAGCGGCCCGCGCCGGTCACGACCATCGCGCGCACGTTCGCGCGATCGTCTTCGGAGCGGACTACGGCATCCATCATTTCGGCGGCGACGGTGGGGCCGAGCGCATTGGCCGATTCAGGACGGTTGAGGGTGAGATGCGCAACCTTATCACGCACCTCGTAGAGAATTGTCGAGTATTGCGGCATTTGCGGAAGGCTCCTGTCTGGATTTCCTTTGCGTTCACTGGTTGTCAAGATGACGCCCCAAACATCAGAACTCCGAAAAATCTCGGCGGCCAGGTTTTCTGTCCCTCTCCTTATCCCAGGAGAGGGTAAAGGAGAGGGAACCAAGCGTCAGAATTTTTCCGTGAAGGGCCGGATGTCGAGTTCGTGGCTCCAGACGCTGCGATCCTGATGCGCGAGGTACCAGAATGCGTCCGCGATCGCGGCGGGGTTCAGCAGATTCTCCGCCTTCGCCTCGGGCCGGAACTTTCTCAGCAGCGGCATGTCGATGCCGCCATCGACGTTGACGTACGCGACGTGAATGCCCTGCGGATGCAGATCGCGCGACATTACTTGCGCGAGGCCGCGCACGGCGAACTTCGCGGGCGCGAATCCTGCCGAGTTGGGCCACGGCTTGATTCCCGCCGTTGCACCCGTGATCAGGATTGTGCCGCTGCCGCGCGTAAGCATCGCCGGCACCACCTGCCGCGACCACAGGAACGCGCCAAACGTATGCAGGCGCCAGGTTTCTTCGAAAACCTGCGGCGTCGTTTCCATCAGGCGGCCCATCGGCCGCCGCCCACCGTTGTAGATCAGAATCTCGATTGGCCCGAGCTCATTTGTGATTCGCTCGTACGCGGCCGCGATGTCTTTTTCGCTGGTCGCGTCGTGGCGAATCGCGAGCGCGGTGCCACCTGCGGCTTTGATTTCGCCCTCGACTCTGTCGGTCACTTCCGCGCTGCGCGCGAGCAGCGCGGTCTTGTAGCCCTTGCCGAAGCGGCGGCCGAGCGCGGCGCCGAGACCTTCACCGACGCCGACCACAACTGCGACGCGATCACTAATTGACTCGCTCATACAAACACCTCGAGCGGAAAACGATTTACAGCTTATTGCGTGACCGCCTCGATTCGCGCCGGAACATGCTTGTGGAACGGCGTGCCCGCGATCCAGTCGCAGCGATCGGTGGAGGTCAGCTCGTTGGGCGGCACGCCGTGCAGGAACTCCTGGCCTTCGCGATCCGGATACCAGAGGCCGGAGCCGTTCGGCAGTCCAACGTGGCCGCGCTGCATGCGATCCGTTACTTCGATGACGGCTTCCACACTCGCACGGCGAGTGGTGATTCGAACCTTGCCTCCCGTTTTGACGCCGAGCGATTCGGCATCGGCCGGATTCATGCGCAGCGCGCCGTTGCGGTCCTTCGGCCGCCATTCAGGATCACGGATCGCGGTATTGGCGGTCGTCGAGCGGCGCTCACCCGCAGTCAACACAAACGGGAACTGATCGTCGTGCGGCGCCTGCTCGCCCTGCAACTCATTGAGTTCGCCGATCAGCTCCGGGATCGCGAGGTTGATGCGGCCGTCGCTCGTCGCGATGCGCTTGAAAGTCTCTTCATACGGATCGATCGAGAAGTGCACGCCCTCGCGGCGCGTGAACACCGCCTCGAAGAGCGCTTCGCCAACGGTGAACGGATCGCCGTCGAAGCCGGCGCGCCTCAGCGATTCGGGATAGGTGCGGGCGCAGGTATGCGCGAGGCCCCATATGATCGCCGCGGTTTCGTTGCCCGCGCCGAGCGTCGGGCCGAGCGCCTCGTAGAGCACTACAGGCACAATCGCGGCGAGATCGGGGCGCGTCGAGGTCACGCGCATGAATTCCATCGCAAATGCGGCGCGGCTGTTTTTTGCGGCCTCACGCAGCGCAGCCATGTCCTTGTCCTCATCCTTCAAAGCGCCGATCGCGTGGACCAAGCGCCGATGGATCTCCGGCTCTGCGAGCGGTCCTGCGAGCGGCTCGATGACGGGAGCGCGCAGGCAGAAGTAGTTGGCCGGGAATTCGAAATTGAAAAACGTCGCTTCCCATTTTTCGAACTGCGAGATCGCCGGCAGCACGTAATCGGCAAGGCGCGCCGTCTCGGTCATCGCCACGTCGATCGCGACGACGAAATCGAGCGCATCGATCGCCTCGCGCATCCGCGGACTGTCCGCCAGCGAGTGCGCCGGATTCGCGCTCTCCACCAGCATCGCGCGGAAGCGCTTCGGATGGTCCGTCAGTATTTCGTCGGGAATCGCATTGCACGGCACGAGGCCAGTGATGATGCGATGCCCTCCGACCGGCGTAGTGGCCGATCGCTTGCTGTGGCTGAAAAGCCGGCCGAAGCTCGTGTGCAGGTTCATCGCGCCCGGCTTGCCCATGTTGCCGGTCAGCACGAACATCAGCTTCTCGAGGTACGAGTTGAGCGTGCTGTGCAGGTTCTGCTCGATGCCGAGGTCTTCGATGATCGACATGCTCGCGGCGCGCGCGATCCGCCGCGCCACATCTCGAATCTGCGACTCTTCTAATCCGGCGCGCGACGCGTATTCGGCAACCGGCGCGGCCCGGAGCGCGTCGAACAGCGCGCCTTCGTTGGACGTGCGCTCGCGCAGGAACGCGTGATCGATCAGGTCCTCCTGCACGATAGCGCCGAGAATCGCCGCGAGGCAGAACGCGTCGGTCCCGGGACGCACCTGCAGATGGTAATCAGCAATTTCGGCAGTCTCGGTGCGGCGCGGATCGATCACGACGAGCGCGCGATTCGGATCGCTCGCGATCTCGCGCAGCACGACGCGGGCGCGCTGGAGCCCATGCGATTGCCACGGATTCTTGCCGACGAAAATCGCGACCTCGGCGCGCTCGAAATCCGGCGAGGTGTGGCCGCCATAGAGTTGGCCATCGACCCAGAACTCGCCCGTCTTCTCCTGCGCGAGTGCGTTGGACGAATAGACGGAGCCGAGCGCGCGCCGCGTGGCAGTGCTGTACGCGCCGCCAAGATGATTTCCTTGCCCACCGCCGCCGTAATAAAAAATCGACTCGCCACCGAAGTTGTCGCGAATCTCGACGAAGCGCGCCGCGACCTCACGAATTGCGGTGTCCCAGTCGATCTCCTCGAAGCCGCCGTCGGGCTTGCGCCGCAGTGGCTTCGTCAGGCGGTCGCGGCCATTCTGGTAGTAGTCGAGGCGCTGCGCCTTTTCGCATGCATAGCCTTCGGACGCGACGTGAGCGCGATTGCCGCGCACGCGCGCGATGTGGCGTCCCTCGACCTTGACCTCGATGCCGCAGTTAATCGTGCACAGGATGCATGCCGTCTGGCGCCATTCGTCGCTCATCTGCTTCTCCGGCGAACTGGGTGGGTGTTGACTGAGTTCTATTTTGGAACTTATTATCGAGTCAAGGGCCGAATCGAAAAATGCGCTGGAATGAGATCAACAAGATGACCTGCTCGGTCGCGCGCTCGCTGAGCGTCGTCGGCGATCGCTGGACGATGCTTATCCTGCGCGATGCGTTCCTCGGCGTGCGCCGCTTCGAGGATTTTCAAAGCGACCTCGGCATGACGCGGCATCGCCTGGCCGACCGCCTGCGCAAGCTCGTATCCGACGGGATAATGAAGCGCGTCGAGTATGCGCAGCGGCCGAAGCGTTTTGAGTATCGCCTCACCGCGAAGGGCGTGGATCTGTATCCGGTGGTAGTAGCGCTTCTCCGATGGGGCGATCGCTGGATGGCGGGTGCGGACGGCGCGCCGGTCGAGCTCGTGCATCGCAAGTGTGGCGAGCACATCCTGCCGGCGTTCACCTGTCCGCATTGCAACGAGGAACTGAACGCGCGCGAAATGACGGCGCGGCCCGGGCCGGGGTTGCGCAAGAAGAAAGCGCAAGCGCCCGGTCGAATGGGTAAGTAGTGAACGCGGGTTTGGAGTCTGTCTGTTATGATTCGTCAGTTTCAGTTTGAAGCGGAAGTATATGAATCTCTGAGTTGCGTGCCGATGCAGGCGCGGCGCAAGCTCGACGCGGTGGGAGTGAAGATTCATCTTGCGCAGTGGCAGCAGCTCACGATGGGCGAGAAGCTCATGATCTGCCACGCGCCGGCGGAGCTCGAAGACGAACGAGTGGCGCTGCGGCTCTTTATCGAAGAAGTTACGCTCGCGCGCAGTGGCTCGTGTCCCAAGGAATTGCCGGAAGAAGCGCGCGGGAGTGCGCGGCCGCCGCTATCGCCGCCCCATCACCTCGTCGCCAACGCACGTGAACTGGGCGTCGATCTTACGCAAGCGGCGTGGAACTCGCTCGACGATGACGAACGATACGCGCTCATCAAGCTCGGCGGCGAAGCCAAGGTCAGCCACAATCTGAAAGCCGCGCTCGGCGAATTCCTGGCGCTGCACGCGCCGTCGGCGAATCCCGCCACCTGAGTTTCTGTTGAAAGACTCGAACGATGGATTCCGTTGCGCTCACCCTGCCGCGGCGATTCGAGCTATACTCCGCTCAACTCGCCGCGCGGCTCGAGGCCGCATAAGGAGCGACAGTCATGGCGGAAAATGCCAAAGAAGCAGGATCGCGCCGCGTCACACCCACCAAGTTTGCGCATGCCGTGCTCCGCACGCGGCAGCTCAGAGAGATGGTCGATTGGTACAAGACCGTGCTCCAGGCCGAGACCGTTCACGAGAACAATTTCGTAAGCTTCATGACCTACGACGACGAGCATCACCGGATCGCGATCGCGTCGACGCCCAACGTTGTCGAGCGGCCCGCCGGCGCCGTCGGCCTCGATCATCTCGCCTACACCTACGCGAGCATCGGCGATCTCGTGTTCAGCTACGAGCGCCTGAAGGCGGCGGGAATCCTGCCGGTCGTCGCGGTCAATCACGGCCCCACGACTTCGCTCTACTATCGCGATCCCGACGGCAACAAGCTCGAGATGCAGGTCGATAACTTCGCGACCACCGAGGAGCTGAAGGGTTTCTTCAAAAGCGGCGCGTTCGCAAAGAATCCGATCGGCGTGAGCTTCGATCCCGACGAGTTGGCGCGCAAGTTCCACGCGGGCGTGCCCGACGCGGAGCTGAAGCACTACGACGCCGAGCGCGGATTCGATCGCGACATGATGCGCCAGCTCGGCCAATAGCGTCAGCCGATCAGCGTCCGGCCGCCATCGACGGTAAGCGTGATGCCGGTGGTGAAGCCGTTCTTCATCAGGAACAGAACGGCCTCCGCGATATCTTCGCCGCGTCCGATACGCTTCACCGGCAGGCGCTTGGCTTCAGCCTCCTTGATCATCGTCGCGCGTTCGCCGAGTGCCGAGTCGATTAGCGGCGTATCGATCAGCCCCGGCTGAATTGTGTTAACACGGATCGGCGAAAGCTCGACCGCCAGTGAGCGGCCGAAGGCCTCGATCGCACCGCACGATGCCGATCCCACCGAGCCGCCCGCGAGCGGCCGCCACGCCGAAGTTCCAGAAGTGAAGGTGATTGAGCCGTCGGACGGCATCTTTGCCGACGCATACCTGGCGGCGTAGAGCGAACCCCAGAACCGCGTATCCATCGAGGGATGCAGGGCGGAGACTTCGCTCTTCAGCCATGCGCCAAACGTCACCGTCGCGGCGGATACATAAAGATGATCGACGTGGCCGAGTTCCTCGAACAGCTTTCGCGTGCCGGCCTCATCGTTCGAGTCCAGCGAGACTGCGCGCACGCCGTGACCGATCTCGGCTTCGGCGGCTTTCAGCTTGTCGAGCGATCGTCCGGTGATAACGACACGCGCACCCTCGTTAGCCGCGGCTTTCGCCGTCGCGAGGCCGATTCCCGAGCTGCCGCCGATCACCACGACTGTTTTGTTGGCGAGTGTCATGACACCTCTGTCGCTGCGCGACATCGAAAACGCGAGCGTCCAGTCATCCTTATCACTATGAACTCAGCGGCGCTTGCGCGATGATTGTGATGCGATCGAAGCGAATCGGAAGGAGCCAATCCACATGCAGATGGGAATGATCGGTCTTGGCCGAATGGGAGCAAACATGGTCCGACGCCTGATGCGCGGCGGACATCAGTGCGTCGTCTTCGACGTCAGCGCCAACGCGGTGAAGGAGCTGGTTTCCGAGGGCGCGATCGGCGCCACCACGCTCGATGACTTCGCCGCCAAGCTCACCAAGCCGCGGGTCTCGTGGATGATGGTCCCGGCGGCGGTGGTCGAGAAAACGCTGGCCGACCTTTCGGGCCGCTTCGAAAAGGGCGACATCATCGTGGACGGTGGCAACTCGTATTACATCGACGATATCCGGCGCGCGAAGATGCTCTCGCAGAAGGGGATTCACTACGTCGACTCGGGAACCTCGGGCGGCGTTTGGGGTCTCGAGCGCGGCTTCTGCCAGATGATCGGCGGCGAAAAGGAAGTTGTGCAGCATCTCGATCCGCTGTTCGCGACTCTCGCTCCGCCAGTCGATTCCGCGCCGCGCACTCCGGGCTGGGAGAAGATCAAAGGCAGCACGGCAGAGCACGGCTATCTTCATTGCGGGGCGAACGGCGGCGGCCATTTCGTGAAGATGGTCCACAACGGCATCGAGTACGGCCTGATGGCGGCGTACGCCGAGGGCATGAACATCCTGGCGCACGCCAACGCCGGCAAGAAGCAGCAGGTGGTCGATGCGGAAACGACGCCGCTGCGCGATCCCGAGCACTATCAGTACGATTTCAATCTCGGCGAGATCGCCGAGGTATGGCGGCGCGGCAGCGTGATCGCATCGTGGCTGCTCGATCTTACTTCGAGCGCGCTGGCGGAGGATCCGGAGCTCAACAAGTTCGCGGGCCGCGTATCGGATTCCGGCGAAGGCCGATGGACGGTAGACGCTGCGATCGACGAAGGCGTGCCAGCCCATGTACTCAGCTCAGCGCTCTACTCGCGCTTCAGCTCGCGCGGCGCAGCCGACTACGCCGACAAGCTGCTATCAGCAATGCGCTACGAATTCGGCGGCCACCTCGAGAAGAAGAAGTAAACGACTTTACGATCGAAGTAGCGCGCGCCACGCGATCGTCGCGGCGCGCGCTTTTCTTTTTCGATTCATTCGATCTCCTCGCGCAGTCGTTCGAACCAGATGAGCTTGTCTTTAAAGCCGGGGAAGCTGGCGTTGAGGCCGCTGGGATTTGGCAGCACGAAGACGCGCGCGTTCGCGATCTGCTCGGGCTTCGCGCCCGCGCCGGGGCTCGCGGTCTTGCCGAAGTAGTGCTGGTAGATGCTGAGGCCCACGAACGCGACGATTCGCGGCTTCGCGCGCTTGATCACGCGCGTCAGGCGCACTTTGCCGCGATCCATTTCCTCGCGCGTCAGCTCCGCCGCCGAGCGCGTCGCGCGCTGGCACAGATTCGTGAGTGCGAGACCGAATTCGGCGAGCCGATCATCCTGATGCGCCGTCAGTTCGACGGGCACGAGCTTCGACGCGAACATTAATTTCCAGAACGGATTTCCCGGGCTCGCGAAATGATGTCCCTCCTCGGCCGATCTGATCGACGGATTGATACCAACGAACAAAACCGCCGGCTCGGGTACCATGATGTCACGCAGCAGTCGCATCGAGCATCTGATTATCGTGGCGCAGCGCGCCGCACAATTCCGATGCGCGATCGCAGTCGCCTCGTATTTCGTGATGCGCTACAAAGCGATCAGAATCGAAGGAGCATGTATGGCCAGCGCGATTCATCAGCCGACTTCTGAGCGACTTCCCTACGTCGAGGGCGAGCTCAACTTCATCGATCCTGCCGGTCCCAAGCCGGCCAACTACATGTATCAGCCGCCCGAAGGCGTGCCGCTCAGCACCGGCAGTTACCTGAAATTCACGGTGCCGATATACGACGTGCGGCCGATGCTTAGCGAACTGTCGCTCGATCGCGAAGGCTTCGAGATCGTCGGCCAGGAATCGAAGGTCGCGTGCTTCTATGACGAGGACGAAGTAAAGCGGGTCTATTATCCCGAGGTCGAGCGGCTGGTTCGCGAGCATACCGGCGCCGTCAAGGTCCACGTCTTCGATCACAACGTGCGATGCCGTCCGATGGCGAAAGCGCGGGAGAACGGCGCGCGCGAGCCGGTGAAGTTCGCGCACAACGACTACACGCTGAAGTCCGGACCGCAGCGCGTGCGCGATCTGCTGCCCAACGAAGCCGAGGCGCTGCTCAAGAATCGCTTCGCCGTCATCAACGTATGGCGCCCGATTAGCGGGCCGGTCGAGGAATCGCCGCTCGCGGTATGCGACGGACGCAGCATGTCAGCGGACGATTTCGTGCTTCAGGATCTGCTTTATCGCGATCGCACCGGCGAGGTTTACGCCGTCGCGCACAATCCGAAGCAGCGATGGTGTTACTTCCCGCATCAGCGCAAGGAAGAGGTGCTGCTCCTGAAGTGCTACGACTCCGACGCGAACCGACTGCGCTTCACCGCGCACTCGGCGTTCGAGGATCCGACGAGTCCGCGCGACGCGGCGCCACGCGAGAGTATCGAAGTGCGGACCCTGGTGTTCTTTGCCCCGGAGCGCTGATCTATCGGCTCGGTGCGGTTAGGCATCCGCCGAGGAAGAGGGAAACCACAGTGCGCGCTGCGACTGCCGGCGAGCTGTATTCGCGGCTGTAGCGATTGACGCCGCGGATCATGCCGAGCAGAGCCTCTGCGGCCAGGCGCACGTCGAGGCCGCCGCGCACGACGCCCTCTGCCGCAGCGGCTTTGAGCAATTCGACGATCATCGTCGAGAGCTTGGCTCGCTCGGAGCGATATTGACGCTCGAGCTTGCGAGGCACGGTGCGGGGATCGCGCAGGAACTCGAAAAATTGCCGTCTGCCCCAGAAAAATTTTACTGTATGGCTCACGATTGTCGCGATCCGCTCAGCGATCGATTCGTTCTTGTCGAGCGCCGCGCGAATCTCGCTCTGAAGCTGGATGAATCCGTCGATCACGACCGTAGCGTAGAGTTCTTCCTTCGAACCGAACTGGCGATACACGCTGCCCTTGCCCACGCCGGCATCAGCCGCGACCGCATCGATCGTGACGAGATCGAAGGCGGTTGCGGCAAAGAGCCGCGCCGCGCTCTCCAGGATGCGCTCGCGCAAAAAAGGCGTGGTCGGCCGTCCGCGGAAACCCGTTGAAACAGCATCCTTTTTTTTCAAAACTCTTCCGCTCACGGCTGGTCCCGGGAAACTCACGCGCTCCTGGATCGTATGAAGATAGGTGGAGCGCAGCGTTTTCGAGATTCCCTGCTTTGCTCAGGATAGTGAATTATGGACTCCAAAGTCCATAATAACCATAATGGGACTGTAAGTGATCCTGCAAAGCTGCCTATTCTTGATCGATGAACTTTCTGACCCTCGCGCGCCGCGGCAGTTTCTTGCATTCAACTGGGAGGGCATCCTGATTTGGACAGTCCAACCCGGCCCGACGGAGGTACAGACGTGAGCGAGCAGATCGCCGATCGCGACGAGACGATGGCGGCGCCGCCGCGGCCGATGCGTTTTACCGATCAAGGCGGCGCCGAGGTCCGCCCGGCCGGACTTTTGCAAAACCGCTTCGTCTGGGCCGCCGCCGTCTGCGTACTCGGGATCATCCTCTACGTTTGGTACTCGGGAGTTCGCGCCCGCGAGGCTGCAGCGAAGGCCGCCGCCGCGGCTGCGCATCGTAGCGTTCCGGTCTCCGCAACCGCCGCGAAGCAGGGCGATCTCAACCTCTACGTCAGCGCCATTGGAACCGTGACCGCATTCAACACGGTGACGGTGAAGAGCCGCGTCGACGGGCAGATAGTGAAGATCCTTTTCAAAGAGGGTCAGATGGTGCATCAGGGCGACGTGCTCATCCAGATTGACCCGCGTCCATATCAGGTCCAACTGACGGAGGCCGAAGGTCAGATGGCGCGCGACAAGGCGAACCTGGTCAATGCACAAGTTCTACTCGATCGCGACCAGCAACTGTTCGCCCAGAACATCATCGCCAAGCAGGATCTCGACAACCAGCGGGCATCGGTCGGAACTTACGCGGGAACCGTGAAGAACGATCAGGGACTGATAGATTCGGCCAAACTGAATCTGACCTATTCGACGATCACTTCGCCGATCAACGGGCGCATTGGATTGCGCCTCGTCGATATCGGCAACATCGTCCATGCGACCGATACGACTGGGCTCGTCGTGATCACGCAGCTTCAGCCGATCGCCGTCGATTTCAGCATCCCCGAGGACGACCTGCCGCGCGTGACCAACGCGATGAAGAATCTTGCAGAGGCCAGCGGGTCCGCGGTCATGGTCTCTACCGGAGGCGAGTTACCGGGAGCATCGGCAGCCGCCGCGACTCACAATGGCCTCCCAGTAGAAGCATATGATCGCGATTTCAAGACCAAGCTCGCAATGGGATTTTTGCTTACGACCGATAACCAGATCGATCAGACGACCGGAACAATCAAGCTCAAGGCGCAGTTTCCCAACAACGACAGCACCCTATTCCCGAACCAGTTCGTAAACGTGCGCTTGCTCGTGGATACCCAGCGCGAGGCCACGCTGATTCCAACGGCTGCAATTCAGCGCAGCTCGCAGGGCTCATTCGTCTACGTCGTGCAGCAGGATCAGACGGTCGCGATGCGTCCGGTGAAAGTCGCCAACACCCAGGGCGAGATAACCTCGGTCGCGTCGGGAGTGCAGCCGGGTGAGCTCGTGGTCGTGGACGGCACCGACAAGCTGCGCACCGGCTCACGCGTCGCAGTGCAGCTCGCGGCGAATCCGACAACGCCCGGGGCCACTCAGTGAACCCATCGCGGCTCTTCATTCTGCGGCCAGTCGCGACCTCGCTCTTGATGGTCGCAATTCTGCTCGCAGGGATGGTTGCATACCTGGAGCTGCCGGTCTCGGCGCTGCCCGAGGTCGACTATCCGACGATCCAGGTGCTGACCTTCTATCCCGGAGCGAGTCCGGACGTGATGGCGTCTTCGGTGACCGCGCCGCTCGAGCGTCAGTTCGGCGAGGTGCCGGGCCTCAACCAGATGACGTCGAACAGCTCGTTCGGCAGCTCGGTAATCACGCTGCAGTTCGTGCTCGATCTGAATATCGACGTCGCCGAGCAGGAAGTTCAGGCGGCAATCAATGCTGCGGCAACTTATCTGCCGGTGAATCTTCCCAACCCGCCGATCTACAGCAAGATAAATCCGGCTGATGCGCCAATTCTCACGCTCGCGCTGACTTCGAAGGAGTTGCCGCTCTCGCAGGTCGAAGACCTTGCCGATACGCGCCTCGCCGAGAAGATCTCGCAAGTGTCGGGCGTCGGCATGGTCAGTATCAGCGGCGGCCAAAAGCCCGCGGTGCGTATTCAGGCGAATCCGACGCAGCTCGCGTCGTATGGGATGACGCTCGAGGATTTGCGCACCGCGATTGCGAGCGCCAACGTCGATCAAGCCAAGGGCAACTTTGACGGTTCCCATCAGGCCTACACGATCGGCGACAACGATCAGCTTCTCACCAGCAAGGACTACCAGCCGCTGATCATCGCGTATCGCAACGGCGCGCCGATCAAACTGTCAGACGTTGCCAAGGTCGTTGACGACGCCGAGAACGTCAAGGAAGCGGCGTGGATGAATACCACGCCCGCCGTCATCCTGAACATTCAGCGCCAGCCCGGCGCCAACATTATCGCGGTCGTCGATAAGGTGCGGGCGCTGATGCCGCGCCTGCAAGC
Organism: Candidatus Binataceae bacterium; assembly: GCA_035508495.1. Lineage (NCBI taxonomy): Bacteria > Candidatus Binatota > Binatia (SeqCode) > Binatales (SeqCode) > Binataceae (SeqCode) > Binataceae bacterium (SeqCode). Next base: position 9,757 of record DATJMX010000077.1, on the reverse strand, counting down.
CTCGCTGCCCGCATCGGTGCAAGTCGCCGTGCTCACCGATCGCACGACGACGATCCGTGCCTCGGTCGCCGACGTGCAGTTCGAGTTGATACTGACCATCGCACTGGTCGTGATGGTCATCTTCCTGTTCCTGCGCAGCCTGTCCGCGACGATCATCCCGAGTATCGCGGTTCCGCTGTCGCTCATCGGAACCTTCGGCGTGATGTACTTGCTCGGCTACAGCCTCAACAACCTGACCCTGATGGCGCTGACGATCTCGACCGGCTTCGTCGTCGATGACGCCATCGTCATGATCGAGAACATCTCGCGCTTTATCGAGGAAGGCGATTCGCCGCTCGAGGCCGCACTCAAGGGCTCGGAGCAGATCGGCTTCACGATCGTGTCGCTGACCGTGTCGCTGATCGCGGTTTTGATTCCGCTGCTGTTTATGGGCGATATTGTGGGCCGGCTCTTCCGCGAGTTTGCCGTCACGCTCGCGGTTACGATCCTGGTCTCCGCCGTTGTGTCATTGACGCTCACGCCGATGATGAGCTCGAAGCTGCTGCGGCATACGCCTGAAGCGCAGCAAACCTGGTTCTATCGAAAATCGGAGAAACTCTTCAACGACACAATCGCATTCTACGGCCGCACCTTGCAGTGGGTATTGCGCCATCAGCCGGAAACGCTGCTGGTCGCGGTCGCAACGCTCGTACTGACTATTCTGCTTTATATAATCGTTCCCAAGGGCTTCTTCCCAATTCAGGATACCGGCGTTATCCAGGGAGTATCGGAAGCTCCGCAAAATGTCTCATTTCCGGCGATCGAGCAGCGCCAGCAGCAGCTGGCGCAGATCATCCTCGAGGATCCCGCGGTCGAAAGTCTGTCGTCGTTTGTCGGGATCGACGGCACCAACACCACCGTCAACAGCGGGCGGTTCCTGATCAACCTGAAGCCGCTTGAAGAGCGCAAAGTCAGTATCAGCGAAGTCATCCGCCGCCTCCAGCCCAAGCTGGCCAAGGTTGACGGAATCACGCTGTTTATGCAGCCCGTGCAGGATCTGACCGTCGAAGACCGCGTCAGCCGCACGGAGTTTCAGTACAGTCTCGAAGATCCGAATCCGACCGAGCTGGCGGAATGGGTAGGGCGCTTCGTCGATAAGCTCAAAACTCTGCCGCAGCTCGTCGATGTCGCGACCGATCAGCAGAACGACGGCTTGCAAGCGCACTTGGTAATCGATCGAAGCACTGCGTCACGGCTCGGAATCACCTCTCAGATGATCGACGATACTCTCTACGACGCATTCGGCCAGCGTCAAATATCAACTATCTATACTCAGTTGAACCAGTATCACGTGGTGCTCGAGGTCGATCCCGAGTTCCAGCGCAACCCCAAGGCGCTCGACCAGATTTATGTACGCTCCACAACCGGAGGCCAGGTGCCGCTGAGCGCATTCACCACGCTCGAAAAAAGCACGCTGCCCCTGGTGGTGAATCACCAGGGACAATTCCCCACCGTCACGGTTTCGTTCAATCTCGCGCCCGGATACTCACTTGGCGACGCCGTCGACGCTATACAGTCCGCGAAACAGGAAATCGGGATGCCCCAGAGCATCTCAGCTGGATTCCAAGGCACCGCCGAGGCCTTCCGCGCGTCGCTGCGCAACGAGCCGCTCCTGATTCTCGCGGCGCTGGTCACCGTGTATATCGTGCTCGGCGTTTTGTACGAAAGCTACATTCACCCGATCACGATTCTCTCCACGCTGCCGTCAGCCGGCGTCGGCGCGATCCTGGCCCTGATGATCTGCGGCAGCGAGCTCAATATCATCGCTCTGATCGGCATCATTTTGCTGATCGGTATCGTCAAGAAGAACGCCATCATGATGATCGACTTCGCGCTCGAAGCGCAGCGCGAAGGGGGCAAGAATTCCGTCGACGCGATATACGAGGCGTGCCTGCTGCGTTTCAGACCGATCATGATGACCACGATGGCGGCGCTGCTCGGCGGTCTGCCGCTGGCATTGGGCACCGGTACCGGTTCCGAATTGCGACGTCCACTTGGTATTGCGATCGTGGGCGGATTGATCGTCAGCCAGGTGCTGACTCTTTACACCACGCCGGTGATCTTCCTGGCCTTCGATCGTCTTGCAGAGCGGATCGCCAACCGCGGCACGGCGAGGGTTAAATCGCCGGAGCAGGCCTCGCCTCCAGCTTCGGGGGCGCCGGCGCACGCGCGTTAGTCATGAACATCTCGAGCGTCTGCATCCGGAGGCCCGTCGCGACGACGCTGCTCACGATCGCAATCGCGCTCGCCGGTATCGTCGCCTTCCGCTTGTTGCCGGTCTCCCCGCTGCCGCAGGTCGAATTTCCTACTATCCAGGTCCAGGCGTCGCTGCCTGGCGCGAGTCCCGAAACGATGGCTTCGGCGGTGGCGACGCCGCTCGAGCGCCAGTTCGGACGTATCGCGGGTCTCACCCAACTCACTTCGACCAGCTCTCTCGGAAATTGCAGCGTGGTTCTGCAATTCGATCTGAATCGCAACATCGATGCGGCTTCGCGCGATGTGCAGGCGGCAATCAACGCTGCGCGCAGCCAGTTGCCAACTGATTTGCCGGGCAACCCGACCTATAGAAAAGTCAATCCCGCGGATGCGCCAATACTCATTTTCGCATTTAACTCGGATACCGTTCCGCGCGGACAAATATACGACGCGGCATCGTCGATCCTCGCGCAAAAGCTTTCCCAGATCGAAGGCGTCGGGCAGGTCACCGTCGGCGGCAGCGCCCTGCCTGGAGTTCGGGTTGAGCTCAACCCGACACAGCTCAACAATCTCGGCATCAGTCTTGAGAATGTCAGGGCGACTTTGGCCGCCGCCAACTCAAATAGTCCGAAGGGCGAAATCTCCGACCAGAACACTGCCTATGCACTTTCGGACACCGATCAACTGCTCAAGGCTTCTGACTATGCGCCGCTCATCATCCGCTACGTCAACGGCGCCGCGGTGCGGCTTTCGGACGTGGGACAGGTGCGCGATTCCGTCGAAGATATCCGCAACCTCGGGGTCTCCGACAACAAGCCGTCGGTATTGCTGATTGTATTCCGCCAGCCCGGCGCGAATATTATCGACACCGTCGATCGCGTTCTGGCGGCAATGCCGCAGCTCAAGGCGTCGATCTCGCCGGCCATCGATACTCAGGTGGTCCTCGATCGCACCACGACGATTCGCGCATCGGTCAAGGATGTCGAAATAACCCTGCTCATCTCGATCGCACTGGTAATCATGGTGGTGTTCGTGTTCCTGCGAAACCTGCGCGCGACGATGATTCCCGGGATCGTCGTGCCGATTTCGCTGGTCGGCACCTTCGGCGTGATGTACGTGTGCGGCTACAGTCTCGATAACCTGTCGCTGATGGCATTGACTATTTCGACCGGCTTCGTGGTCGATGATGCGATCGTCGTTATTGAGAATATCGCGCGCTTTCGTGAAGAGGGCATGTCGCCATACGAGGCGGCCGTGACGGGCGCCAGCGGTATAGGCTTCACCGTTGTTTCGATCAGTGTCTCGCTGATCGCAGTGTTCCTTCCGATTTTAATGATGGGCGGGATCGTCGGCCGCCTGTTTCGCGAATTTGCAGTAACGCTCTCGGTCGCAGTCATGGTCTCGATGATTATCTCGCTGACGACTACGCCGATGATGTGCGCGCATCTGCTGAAGCCGGCCAACGAAGAGAAACACGGAGCCTGGTACAAGAAAAGTGAGCGTGCCTTCATCTGGCTGCATACTCACTATGAGACGAGCCTGTCATGGGTGCTGAAGCATCCGCAATTGATGCTCGGGGCGACGCTCGCGACCATCGGGTTGAGTTGCTATCTGTTCGTGATTATCCCCAAGGGGTTCTTCCCGCAGCAGGACACGGGCCGTCTGATGGGCGCGATCCAGGCCGACCAGGATACGTCGTTTCAGTCGATGAGCCAGAAGCTGCAGCAGTTCGTCGCGATCATCAAAAAGGATCCGGCCGTAGAGCACGTTATCGGTTTCACTGGCGGCAATGGCGGTTCAGGCACCAATACCGCGCGCATGTTTATCGCATTGAAACCCCTCTCGCAGCGCGGGATTACCGCCGACCAGGTAATTGGACGCATTCGCAAACATGCGTCGAATATTCCGGGCGCGAGTCTATACCTGCAGGCGGTGCAGGACGTTCAAATCGGCGGCCGCATGGCGAACGCTCAGTATCAATATACATTGCAGAGCGACGACCTGGCGGAGCTTAATAAATGGGCGCCGCTCCTGCTGCGCAAGCTGCGCTCGCTGCCGATCCTGGTTGACGTGAGCAGCGACCAGCAGAACAGCGGCCTTGGCGCGTCGCTGGTGGTAGACCGCGATACTGCGTCGAAGCTCGGGCTCACTCAGAAGGTAATTGACGATACTTTGTACGACGCCTTCGGGCAGCGGCAGGTATCGACGATGTATACTCAGTTGAACCAGTATCACGTGGTGATGGAAGCTGCGCCGCAGTTCTGGCAGAACCCTGACTCCCTCGACCATATCTACGTCAATTCGAGCAATGGCCAACAGGTCAAGCTAAGTACCTTTACTCACTATGCACCCGATACGACCGCACTGCAGGTGAATCACCAGGGACAGTTCCCGTCGGTGACGATTTCTTTCAACCTCGGGCCGGGAGTCGCACTGAGCCAGGCGGTCGACGCGATCGATGTCGCGGAAAAACAGATCAACATGCCGGCTGATATTCGCGGAAACTTCCAGGGCACGGCGCAGGCCTTCCAGCAATCGCTGCAGGGCGAATGGCTACTAATCGTCGCTGCGCTCGGCGCCGTCTATATCGTGCTCGGGATTTTGTACGAAAGTTATATCCATCCGATCACGATTCTGTCGACGCTGCCCTCGGCCGGTGTCGGCGCGCTGCTCGCTCTCATGCTGTGCCGAATCGAGCTTAGTGTCATCGCTCTCATCGGGATAATTTTGCTGATCGGTATCGTGAAGAAAAACGCCATCATGATGATTGACTTCGCGCTGGAAGCGGAGCGCAAGGAGGGCAAGGATTCGGTCGATGCGATCTATGAGGCATGTCTGCTGCGCTTCCGGCCGATCATGATGACCACGATGGCGGCGCTTTTGGGCGGTCTGCCCCTCGCACTCGGTACAGGGACCGGCTCCGAGCTGCGCCGTCCGCTCGGTATCGCGATTGTCGGCGGCCTCATCGTGAGCCAGATGCTAACCCTCTTCACGACGCCGGTTATCTACTTATACCTCGATCGCTTACGCCTATGGTTCGCCAGCGCATGGCGCCGCACTCCGCGCCATGCAGCGCCGACTCCGGCCAGCGCGAAGTAAATTCCGGGTTCCGACGCGACGGAAACCAAAATCGCGCCCGCTACGTCTGCTATATTGGTTTATCCGCGCCTTCGTTTCGGGCAGGAAAATGAAAAACAAAGTCTATGTTCGGCTAGTAGCGCTCGCCTCGGTGTTGAGCTGGCTAGTAATGCTAGTCGTGTTGGCCGGGAGCGCAGCCGCGCAATCGCAGAACGTTCAGCCCGGTTACCTCGCGCCCCCTCCTCCAAGTCCGCAACAAGGTGGCGCCGGCCAGACACTCGATCTGCCACGCATCGCTCCGCAATCTTCGTCGACTGCCGAGCTCGAATTGCCGCAGCGACAGCCGCAGGTGAACTCGTCACTCGAGGCGCCGATCCAGCGTCAGCCGCAGACCAGCGTCGGCAGAATCTCTGTGACTGCTACCGACGATACGGGAAGATGGGTGCAGAACCTGCGCACCCAGGATCTGCGCGTCTACGAGGACGGAATCGAGCGGCCAGTGCTGGGCCTGCAGCGCGACACCGATACTCCAATCACTATTGGCATCGTGGTCGATACGAGCGGCAGCATGGCTTGGAAGCTGGCGGCAGCCAAGGCGGCGCTGGAACACTTCGTCGGTACGCTGAATCCGCGCGATCAGGCGTTCCTCGTGGCGTTTTCCAATCAGTCGTTCCTGCTTCAGGATTTCACCGACAGTCCCACAAGCCTCGATCGCGCCATCAATATGCTGCACGCAAATGGGCAAACGGCTCTGTATGACGCTGTGATCCTGGGGCTGCAGAAGGTGGAGATGGGGCGCTGGCCGAAAAAGGCGCTCCTGGTGATGACCGACGGGATGGACAACGAGAGCTCGCATACGCTCGATGACGCGATTCAGGCGGCGCGCCGCGCGGGCGTTCTGATTTATACCGTCGGCCTCGGAACGTCAGACGATCCGACGAGATCTGGCACATACGGCGGGAGTTCGACAGTCCAGATCTTTCCAGGTTTCCGGCTCGGAATCGGTGGGGGCGGCGGTTTTCGCCATCATCAGATGGGCATGGGCGATGAAGAGCGGGTCGACGCGCAGACGCTCAAACGCCTGAGCGACGAGACAGGTGCGACGACATTCATCATGAATCCTCGGGTCACCGACATGTCTGCCCTCGATGCACACTTCCAGGCAATTTCCGCCGAGCTGCGCGAGCAATACACGGTGCGCTACGCATCATCCGGGGGGATGCGGCCGCATCAGATCCGCGTCGAAGGCCGCCCCGGAATCGAAGTGCGCGCCCCCAAATGGGCCGGCGCCTCGGCCTCCGACTACGGCGGCTAACTTGGGGTTATAGGACGCTCGACCCGCCGCAAAGTCCTCGCGGCGGATTACCCGATCCAGCATCGGACAGCCCGAGCGCAGCCGCTCCTCGGCCGGCGCCCTCAGCCGTTGCCGCAGTTTCAGGTTGCGATCTTCTGCGGGCATGTACTGCAAACTGCGTCGTGTGATTCCGATCAACCCGCAGGCGCGACGCTGCGACAAATGATGCGTAGCTCATTACTTCGTTTCGACAGGTACTGATTTCTAGTCGCGATACCGCCGCGGTTAAGACCACTCCTACCTAGTTTATAACTGACAGGAACGTAGCACATTATGTTGTCGGCGTGACTCCATGTTTAACCAGTGGATTGACGCCGCCAAGTAGGCCTCGTAGTCCTTGCGATTGTCGCACGCCATATATATCCGGCCCGAGCTGAAAAATTTTTTGCGATCGTCGAATGACGCGATCGACTCGCCGTCCTCTTCTCCGATGGTGCGGATATTGATGCCTTGCGTGAAGCAAACCCGACAGTTACCATCGCATATCTCGCAGATAGCGCGCCGCAGGTCGGCGAGCCGAGAAAAATCGTTGTCCAGGAACATAGATTGCGCGGCCAGAGTGAGCCGCGCCTACCTCGCTGATAGTCCGTTTCTGCCGTACGGCATCTTCTTTGGAAGGAACGACACAAAACTTGCACGCCAGTCTGTATCCTCTGCTTTGGAACGACTGAGTGAGGATAGTCAGGATAGATCAAGTAGTCCTGGAGGAGCGTCGTGATACCAAATTCACCGGTTCCTCCTGCCAAGGCGCTTGGAAACTGGATCAGCAGTGCATCGGCCACTGGCCGCGAGCGCTCGAAGATCGCAGAACCGTTAACGTGATCGTCGAGACTCAAATCGCTTGATTGCACTGCTCCGGGCCAGCCCCGCGGCGCCGTTCGACGCAGTTGCCTTGCACTCGTTGAAGAGCAGAGATGCGCATGCACGCGATGGTTCGGGAGTTTGCCATCCATCTGAACGAGGAGAGCTTCATCGCAGCAGTCTTCGAGTTCTAACGGTCGATGCGATATTGCGACGACCAACACTGGACATGAATAGGTTCATTAAAAGCGGATTCACGGGGGGTATAACGCCTCTGAATCCGAAACTGATGATGAAATGGATCAATTGAGTATGGTGTCGAGAGCGTTGACGGTTTTGTTCGTACTCTGCGTGTGTATTGCCGGGTGCACGTCCGTTGGATCGATGGGGATCTTGACGAAGGGAGGCGCTGACCCAGTTGCGCTTCTCAAGAAGGGACACAAGATCACAGACCTCGGGCCGGCCGAGGGCCAGGCCTGCCGCTACTTCGCGCTGGCTGTTATTCCATGGGGCAATTCAGACGTGCAGGAGGCTGTAGATCGGGCGCTCCAAAGCTCAGGCGGCGACGCCCTCGTCAACGTGTCAACCGCCAGCAGCCTTTATGGTTTTGTTCCTGTCTATAACGTCTTCAGCTTCACCTGCACTACGGTCAAGGGAACAGCGGTCAAGATCGAGTGACGCGGAATTTCTCCTTCGCGGAGATTGCGCAGAACACAAACCCGCGCAGGCTCGACCGAGACCAGAACCATCGTGCGAAAGATTTGGTGACCGGGATCATGCGCGCTGGCAGATTGGAGGGAAGTTCACTCGAAGTTCTCGGCCCGCCCGAGTGGCCACATGCATGGGTCGTTGAACGCATGAGATTTTGAGTTTGTTAACCACTAGCTCATTCTTCGCCGCGGCCTGTTTTCATATTCCGCCTCCACGCCTGGCATCGGCTTCTCGCACTCAGCCTTTGTTTCGTAGGTCTTTCCCTGTGCCCCCAACTCTCCAAGTTAACGATGCAGTTCGGACAATCCTTGGCGACGGTCTTTCCGTTTCCCTAAAAGATCGCCCATCCAAGGACAGAGGGCTTGATGTCATGGCCGTTGTCCAAGGCTTCCTCGGGTTCGCAGTACCCTCGAATCGAACTCTCGAGTCCCTTATTGCCCGGATTCGCCATGATATCCGATCCAATGTTTTCAGCCATTGCCCGCTCGCAATCCGCCCTGTCTCCTCGTACGATCCCTGCCAACGATCCGGCATACGAAACGAAGTGATAGGACCAGTAGAAGGCCGGTTTAGGTCCTAGAAAGGCCAGTGTTGCGGCAAAGACGAATCCAAGCATCGTGAGGGCAACGATCTCGTACTCGTATGCATAGCGTCGCGCGGCTTCGTGCTGGTTGATCATTGTCGCTTCCAGTCGCCAAAGCGCTTTCGTATCTGGATAGCGATGAACGTGGGCGATAGCGATCTTAACGAAAACGCCCGTCGGAGGCTGCCACTCTGCTCCTCTGCTATCTCACCGATTTCGGCGGCTGTGCTTTCATTTGTGTCATCTATCTTGTTCTGGTGGTCACCCGAGTCTCGCTAAAGTTGACGCTGAAATTTGCGTCCTATAACGGCGGAGGGGGGAGGGAGTCGAACCCTCCACCGGAAAAAATCCAAGCATTTCCAAGGCCTGCGACCCTCAAAACAGGCAAAAAAGAGAGGTTGAGTGTTGGCACTTTGTTGGCACTCACCCGATGGGCCGTTTCGCGATCTCGCGCTCGGTTTGAGCCGCGCCGGGAGGGCTGCTCAATGCGACGAATCGTGCCTTCACACTCACGCCGGGCACGGCTGCGAGCATGAAGGTCACGCCTGCGGATGTCCGCACAGCACGTCTTACGATTTCGATTGGACGCTCAGCGGCGAAGTCGCGGAGCGTTGGTCAGAGACCGCGCTCACGAGTCTCCTGCAATTCATTGGGCGCCTCGATTGCGATCAACTTCCCCCGACGAAATCGAGTCGCGCCTCGAGTGGTGGTGGCGTGGCGAGAATCATCGGTTGCGTCGAACGATGGAGAGCGTTCATCGCCGCTTCTGTGAGCGCGGGCGCGGAGTCCTGGTCAACCGAGTAACCGGCGAGAAACGCAGCGCTCGGTGCAAATCGTGGCGTGAGTGCGAGCACTGCGCGTGGGTGTATGGGCGGACCGTTCAGAAGTTGATTTCGCAAGTGAAGGGACTGCGAGCGCTGATCGTGTTCACGATGCCGCCGGAACTCGGCGACTGGTCGAACCGCGATCACATCAGAGCGCAGGCGCGAGCGATG